>CAZJZR010000033.1:0-13449 GCA_964550475.1 uncultured bacterium | reverse complement strand
TCCACATTGGCGCAACCTTGACGATGGATGGAAATGCCGCGACTGCCCAGCGTCACCACCCCGATAATCGACTCGCCTGGGATGGGATTGCAACAACCCGCCATGTGATGCACCAACCCTTCGATCCCCATGATTGGAGCTTGGGAACTTGGGGCATGGGCGGGGATCGCATTCAGCAGAGCCGTGTAGCTTTCCTCACCAATGGACTTGGGTTCGATGGGCTGCTTCGCCTTCACCGCTTCCCGAATCCGATTGACCACTAAGTTGAGCGTCACTTCGCCATAGCCCAACCCCGCCAGCAAATCCTCGACAGTGTGGTAATTGCAGCGTTCTGCCACCGCCTGCATCGGTTCAGACTTGAGCAAGGCTTCAAAGCCGTTTTTACCCAATTCTTTTTCCAGCAGTTCCCGACCCCGTGCCACGTTATCTTCACGGCGCGATCGCTTATACCACTGGCGAATTCGGTTACGTGCCCCACCGCTAACGACAAAATTCAGCCAGTCCAGACTGGGGTGAGCATTTTTCTGGGTGATGACTTCCACAATGTCGCCATTTTGCAATGGAGTAGACAGCGGCATCATGCGGCCATTGATCCGCACGCCAGAACAATGATTGCCCACTTCCGTATGGATGCGATAGGCAAAATCAATCGAGGTGGCTCCCCGCGCCAAACACACCACGTCACCACGGGGCGTAAACACAAACACATCATCCTCAAACAGGTCATCTCGAATGCTGTCGAGGTATTCTTGGGCATCTTTGAGGTCGCTTTGCCAATCCAGCAGTTGCCGCAACCAGGAAAACTTTTCTTCAATCGGGGAGGTGACGGCTGCCGAGGTGCCCGTTTCCTTGTACTTCCAGTGGGCGGCGATCCCGTATTCGGCCACATGGTGCATTTCCAGGGTGCGGATTTGCACTTCGATCGGGCGACCCGAACTACCCATGACCACTGTATGCAGCGATTGGTAGTGATTGGGTTTGGGCAGGCCGATATAGTCCTTAAACCGACCGGGGATCGGGCGATAGGCATCGTGCACCACCGCTAAGGCGCGATAACATTCGTCGTTGGTTTCCACAATGATCCGCACGGCGCGAATGTCATAGATTTCGTGGAATTCTTTCTGCTGCCGCTGCATCTTTTGGTAGATGCCATAGAGGTGTTTGGGACGACTGCTGATGTCGATGCAATGGATGCCCGTTTGGGTGAGGCGATCGCGCAATAACTCAGTCACTTTGGTTAGCCGCATTTCGCGATCGATGCGCTTTTCAGCCACCAGATCCTGCACACTGCGGTAGGCATCGGACTCCAGGTACTTAAAGGCCAAGTCCTCCAATTCCCACTTAAACCGACCGATCCCCAATCGGTTGGCCAAGGGAGCAAAGATCTCGCGGGTTTCTAGGGCAATTTTGGCTTGTTTATCGGGAGCAAGATGTTCCAGGGTTCGCATGTTGTGCAGGCGATCGGCCAGTTTGACCACAATCACCCGAATGTCATGCGCCATCGCCAAGAACATGCGCCGGAAATTCTCCGCTTGCCGCTCGGTTTTACTCGAAAAGTTAAACTTGGACAGCTTGGTGACCCCTTCCACCAACTGTTGGACTTCTGCCCCAAACCGTTGCCCAATCTCCTCTCCCGTCACATCGGTGTCTTCCACCACATCGTGCAGGAAGCCCGCCGCAATCATGGCACTACTGCCGCCCAAATCTCGTAATAACCCCGCCACGGCGATCGGGTGGCAAATGTAGGGTTCACCGGATGCCCGACACTGCCCCTCGTGGAGTTGGTAAGCGAATTCAAAGGCGCGGCAAATCAAGTCGATATCTTGCAGGTTGGCAGCGGAGAGCGAATCTGCCGGAGAGTGACGACTAGCCAAACAGTCGCGCAGCCAGTCGGGCAGGTCTACCGTAAAGCAAGTGGTCGCAACAGGAATGGGAGGGGCTGCGAGGTTCATAGGGTCTGAGTAGGGAGGGGTGGGTAGAGAGCTAGTTAGGAGAATGGGACAGACCGCAGAACGGACTGAAGGGGATAGCCAACTCAACAAGAAGTTGACAAATTATGCAAGAGCGAAAATACGGAATAGGCCGGAGACAGCGGTGGGGTTCAGTGATGGAATTCGACTGTAGATTCAACTATAAAATTTTAAAATTTAATAAATTCAAGCCGTTCAACCAAGGGTTCAGCCAAGGTAACTATCAGTGAACTGAGCATCTGACAGTGAACTGAGCATCTGACAGTGTTACAGGCAGAAGGATTGTCCAGGATTGTGCAGGCAGGGAATGATTTGTTTGGAAAAGCGGAATTTTGATAACAGTCACCCATGATGGATGAACTTTTCCAGCAGCCCAGGCTGTTGCCTACAATGGAAGGCTGAGTGGTGCCTGCCTGTGATCCCCAATCGGGCTGATCCCCAAGCGGACACTATGCCCAGAACCGTCATCCCAATCAAATCGGATTGCTATATATTCGGATTGCTATATATAAAGGCTTAACAGTGGAGAATGCAAGAACTTCTCCAACTGAAAAAGAGTATTTTAGATGCAGAGACACAAAGCAATACCTAATCTGATCGATGAAGTTAGCCATGGAGTTAGCATGGCGATCGCGATTAGATGGTATTTAACTTCTCCGTAATATTGACATCCAATCAGCATTGGATACGATTCTTTACATTAATTCTACCTTGATAGCATCCTCCCATGTTGCCGCGATCCCATGAGAAATCCTATGAAAAATTTAAGCAAGCATTGATCACAATGCAAGAGTTGCAACAGGTGCAGGGCGATCGGCAGGTGAAGGAGCAGGCGATGGGCTTAAATCAATTGTTGCAGAAAGCACAGACAATTTTCCAACTTGATGTGTTGTCGTTGGATGCTGCCGAGCTAACGCCGGATTTGCACTATCAAGTCCAGTCGTGTCAAACGGAAATCCACAAACATTTGCGTCTGCTGGCGATGGATGTGATGTTTTTGCACTCAGCACGGCAGCTCCAGACGGTGCAACAACGCCAACAACAGATTAGCGATCGCCTGCTCACCTTAATTAATTACTGTGATGTGCTGTTGAATTAAGACTGCCAGCCCCTAGGGAAATCTTGTCCATGACACTTTTCATGTCTATGCAGTACAACCGATTCGCACAAGTGCTTCAGAATAGGCTCTAAAGTTGGCGGCACAGTCCACACTCTCCCAAGCGGCGATAGGAACCAAGTCCGCGCAGGCAGACTATTCTGTAGATCAGACTGTAGATCAGAAACCTGCGTAGGCAGGTTTTGTTCTAGTAGCCGCGATTTTAATCGTCACTCCCCCAATGGGAAGATGCGCTCGCATAAATAGTCAGTCGGTTCCAGGCATTGCACACATCCTCTGCACGTTCAATTCATAATGAATAACCTTCTCAAGTCATGGTTTAATCCCCGGCAGGCGTTTCTATATCTGGTGATTGTTTTATTAATTGCTGGAGTATTTTTTCGCTTCGTTAATTTAGACCAAAAAGTTTATACCGCTGATGAGGTAAGAGGCATTGCCCGCATGATGGGCTATCGATGCAATTTGCTGTGTGATCAATTAACGGTAGAGGAATACGGCGGTAAGTTTAGTACAACAGCCGATTTACGCAAGTATCAATATCCCAATCCTGAACGTAATGTCGGGGCAACGATTGATGCGTTGGCAGGTAATCCAGAACATCCGCCGCTCTATTATTTACTCGGACGTTTTTGGATTCAATTATTTAATCATCCCGTTGGTTCTCGGATTTTTACTGTTGTTATCAGCCTGTTTATTTTTCCCTGTATTTATTGGTTATCTCAAGAACTATTTGCATCCTCGTTAGTGGGATGGAGCGCGATCGCCTTCGTAGCCATTTCTCCTTATCACCTCATGTTGGCGCAAGAAGCGCGGCAATACAGTTTGTGGACGGTGGCCATTTTGCTGTCTGGTGTGACGTTGTTGCGATCGCTGCGTCAACCGACTGTATTCAATTGGGTTCTGTATGGCTCAACCGTAGCATTGGGGATTTATTGCCACTTGTTTTTTCTATTAGTGGTGGTTGCCTATGGCATTTATGTGTTGCTGATGGAACGGTTGCGGATCACCAAATTGGGCTTAAGTTATTTAGCTGCATCCATCGCTGGAATCGCCACGTTTATCCCCTGGGTGATCGTGTTAATTCTCAGTCGGGCTGAGCCAGAAAAAACAACAGATTGGGTTGCATCGTTTCAGACTGGATTGCTGAATCGGGTCGGGATCTGGCTCCATAACTTGAGCACTCTATTTGTTGATTTTCAACTGTTGCCCAACCTGAAGAATCCACTGCCCTATTTGGTGTTCATTCTGCTAATTTATGCCATCTATTGGCTCTGCAAAACGACGACTCCGCGTGTGTGGTTATTCATCGTTTTGTTATTGGCAATTCCAGCCTTAGCCCATGTGATTCCAGATCTATTGTCGGGGGGACGGCGATCGCTGCTAGCGCGCTATTTCGTCCCATCATTCGTTGCGATTAATTTGGCGATCGCCTACCTGGTTGTCAGCCAGATTAACCGACCCGATTCCCTCTGGTGGCAAAAAAAGGCATGGCAATTCTTATTCGCCGTCATTCTCACCCTAGGGTTAGTCTCTAGTGCCGCCAGTGCTGAGGCGAGAGATTGGTGGAAAGTCAGTACCTCTATCAACATAGAAATCGCTGAAATTATTAATCAATCTAGCAAACCATTAATTATCAGCGAAGCCCCCCATTCTTACACCTTGGCGTTGAGTTATTTAGTCAAGGATGATGTCACATTCCAGTTATTTCGTGGTCGAGATTTTGACCAATTGAAAAACAAATTAGCTACTCCAGAGGTGATGGCCAACTATAGCCAAGTCTATGTTTATTTGCTCTCTCGACAGTTACGCAGTGAACTAGAAACCGAACGGGGATATAGTCTCAAGCCCTTAGTCACAAAAGATGATCGAACCTGGCTGTATAGCTTGACAAAATAACCCACAAAAAACAACAAGGGGCTGAAGCCCCTTGTTGTTTTAACGTAACCGTTCACTCCCCGTCAGAGGGTGTTTTAAAAGCCTTGTTTGATGTAGCCTAGCCCTGGGGCGACTGTTCGCCTTGCGTTCCCGTAGGGTAGTCGCGGCTATACGGGCAAAACCTGCCTACGCAGGTTATGGCAACCCTTGATTTTCTTCAGTCCGCGTAGGCGGACTGTGTTTACCTAATCACGGTTTTAACCGCCAGACACTTTTCAAACACCCTCTCAGGGGAGGAACAAGCGGGCACAGCCCGCAATGCTTTTTCCCTGGGGAGATGTGAATGGTTACGTTTTAACGTGATGGAGACAGGAGTCTCCATGACGGCAAATTGACTGGCAAATGGTCAGGATTACGCCTTCAGATCAGCGAGGATGTCTTGGGCGTGGGTGTCGGTTTTGACGCTAGTGATGACGCGATCGATCACGCCAGCAGCGTTGATGATGTAGGTGACCCGCTTGGCATAACCGCCACCGTCCACATCATAGGCTTGGGTAATGGTTTTGTCGGGATCAGCCACCAAGGTAAAGGGCAGCCCATACTTTTCCTTAAACAGTTTGTGGGATGCGGAGTCATCCGTGCTAACGCCTAGCACCACAATGTCCTTGTCTTGGTACTCGGTGTAGGAGTCGCGAAAACTCTGTGCTTCTTTGGTGCAACCCGGCGTATCGTCTTTGGGGTAGAAGTACAAGACAACGGTTTTCCCAGCAAAGTCGGATAAGGCAACGGGATTGCCTTCGCTATCTTTAGCGGTGAATCCAGGGGCGGGTGTACCAACGGAGAGAGCCATAGCCTAAGATCCTCCCTAAATAATAGGATTGATTGATCAGTCCACCTGAACCGCAACGAGTGGCGGCCAGATGCATGAATTGTAAAGTTTCATTACTGATTTTACCATCAGGGGTTTCCATAAGAGCGGATTTATAAACTTGCCTGAAAACCTTGTAATTCAAAGGCATCTGAGAAATCACTCCTGTCAAGCGATCAGAAGCTCAAAGGCACTCAATATGCAAAGTCTAGGCTTCTTAAGATTTACTCTATAGATTAGCTCTAAGAGGGTGTTTTAAAAGCCTTGTTTGATGTAGTCCTGGCGACTGTTCGCCTTGCGTTCCCGTAGGGTAGTCGCGGCTATACGGGCAAAACCTGCCTATGCAGGTTATGGAAACCCTTGATTTTCTTCAGTCCGCGTAGGCGGACTTGGTTCACCTAATCGCGGTTTTAACCGTCAGACACTTTTAAATCACCCTCTAATAAATCACCCTCTAAGAGGAGATTCGTCAGTCATGTCAGAAGTTCGTCTCTTTACAGATGAAATAACTGCACTTCAATTAGAAGTTCAACAATTGAAACAGCAGTTAGAACAACTGAAGCAGGAAAAAAGTGATCTGCAAATTACCCTCATGAATATTGCTGAACACGGAGATACAATTCAAGCAGAACTAAGCCATGTCAACAATAAATTAAAGACTGAAATTAACGAGCGACGTAAATCTGAATTTGCCCTTAAAGCACTGTTAGATATTGTCAGTGAGCAACGAAATGATCTAGAAATTATTATTGATACGATTATTCAACATGGGGACATTTTAGATCTCCAGTGGGACAACAAAGTTCGTGATACTAAATTACTGGCTACAGTTGATGGACTAACCGGAATTTCAAACCGTCGCAAATTTGATGAATATCTAGATCAACAATGGCGCGATATGGCACGGGAAAAGTTATCTTTGTCATTGCTATTGTGTGATATTGACCATTTCAAGGAATATAACGATACCTATGGTCATTTGGCGGGGGATGATTGTTTGCGCCAAGTCAGTCATGCGATTCAAACCGCACTGAAACGACCATTAGATTTAGTTGCTCGTTATGGTGGAGAAGAATTTGCTGTTATTTTGCCCAAAACCTGTGGCATTGGAGCCATAGCGGTCACCCAACGCATTCAAACCCACATGCATCAGATGCAAATTCCCCATTGCCGATCTACTGTGAGTCCCTATGTCACCATCAGTATTGGTGCTGCTACTATGAACCCCATTCATACTGAATCACCAGAAATTATCATTCAAGAAGCCGATCGCCTGCTTTATCGCGCCAAAGAACAAGGCCGAAATCTAATTGTTCATGCATTTCGACCAATCACTGTAGTGAAGGATAAACAAGGGGGTTAAGTCTCTTGTCTAGGGACTATTTGTACAGCAACTATCGGTGCAGCGAAGATCTGTGCAACGGTAACCATTCACATCCCCCCAGAGGAAAAGCGTTGCGGGCTACGCTCGCTTGTTCCTCCCCTGACAGGGAATGAACGGTTACGTGCAACGAATATCAGTATCTTTCCATGGCTTTCAGTGTCTTTCAGTTGGTTGCGAACAGTGATATATCGCAATCCCATGAGAACATTTATTATCTGTGAATATTATCTGTAAATCCTATGATTGCTAGTACCGCATGGGTTCAAAATTTTGGGGATGTGTCCAGCACGATTCCTCAAAGTGACGAATATCTAACTTTGACATTTTCTCCCCGCTCCAGTGGCCGGAATCAACGTTGGAGCAACTATGGCTTATCGGCAGATTTCTTGGGAGATTATTTTGCGGCTTTCTTCCCAGGTGATGCAATTCCAGATAGTAAGATCAATCGCCGCGATACGGTTAAAGCGACTGTTAGTTTTATTGCCAATGAGCTATTAGAAAACGCGGTCAAATACACCGATCGCACCACTGATCACCCGATTACCTTATCCCTCCATCTCTATCCCGACAGCTTGATTTTCCATGCGACCAATCGCACCAGTCCCCAGCAAGCTCAACAGTATCAACGGTTTATTCAAGATCTGGTTGACTCTGATTTAGAGACTGTTTATAGCCAACAGTTAGAGAAAACAGCGATGGGGGACGGTGGCTCTTGCATGGGGTTGCTGACGATTATGAGCGACTACGGAGCGCGGATTCATTGGACATTTCAGACGGTGAACCCGATCGCTGATGCGGTCGATCAAACTCATCTGAAGCCACCCTTGGCTGATGCTGTTGGTTCAGTAACTACGACCGACCTAGACCCCATTGAGATTAGTGTCGTCGTCCATTTGCGGATATAACGGTTGGCGATGGTGTGAGGTACACCCACTTCTCCCTGGGGGGAGTGCATGGCGACGACCAATCAGGGTCTTTTGTGGCGCAATAGGTTGAGAAAATACATCATTGATGGGATTGAACAGGGCATGGGGATGTGATCAACGTTGCTAAGTCCTTTGAAGTAGCCGGTTTCCGTTGGGTTATACAACAGCAAAATTAAGTGCGATGAGCGGAGGATTTTTTTGCTATGTAACTTTTGCACTACCGGGATGCCGTTAAACCCTGGTAGCCGATCCGCTAGCATGATTGTGTTGGCGCGGAGTGTCGGTTTAGTGCCGCACAACTGGTCGATCGCCGCTTTGGCATCCGTAATGATCTGACAGTGGAAACCCCTTGTGGTTAAGGCTTGCATGATGGCGGTTGCTTCCGTAGGATCCGGATGAATAATCACCATATCCACCGTGGGCACGGGATGCAGGATGGGCGGTTTCCAAGTGGTGGCAAAGACGCGATCGCCCCCCATCTGCTCCACCAGAGTCAGAGCCTTACGCGCCTGTTCCTGAAGTCCCCCCAAACTGTTGCCATCATCCGGGAACTGCGCCACCCCAGCAGAAAAGGTCACCTGCAATAACTGATCATCGGGGGTGATAAACGGTTGCGATCGCAGCGTTTCTAACACTCCAGCCAACCATTCCACCCCATCCTGCCGGGTCATCTCATACATCCCAACGGCAAATTCGGCTCCGCCCCACCGCGCCACAACATCTTCCTTACGAAGTTCTTGGCGTAGCAGCTTACTCACCTTACGTAACACCTGATCCCCAACCGTGTAGCCATATTGTTGGTTAATCGCCTGCAACCGATCAATCCGCAACATCGCCACACTAAACGGCTGTCGCTGGGTCGTGCCCAACTGAATCCATTGGGTCAATTCCTCGGTTACCCGTTTCCGGGTGGGCAAATCGGTCAGGGTATCCTTCTCTAGCCGATTGCGGAGCAACCGAATCCGTTCTAGCCGATTTAACAACCGCGCCAATAACTCCGGCGGCATAATCGGTTTGTTGACATAATCATCGGCACCCGCTGCGAACAATTCGCACAATGTTTCCGCATCATTACTGCTGGTGAGAAATAGGATCGGTAACCAGCCCCACTTCACATCATTGCGTAAGGTCTGGCACAGTTGGATGCCGTTGATGTGGGGCATCTGGACATCCAGAATCAACAGATCGGGATTGGTGGACTCCAGGGTTTCCCAAAACTTAGCGGGTTCTGCCAAGGTGGTGATTTGAAAGCCCCATGCCTTCAGCAAACTTTGCAAAATTTTCAGATGGACGCGATCGTCATCCACAGCGAGGATGCGAATTTCTAGCGCAGTGGAGGGTTGCAGGATGGATGCGATCGCCTCCAGCACCTCAGTGGCGGCTTTAGGCTTTTGCAGAAATCCTTTGGCCTTCAGTTGTGCCACCGCCATCCGTTCCGCTAAGGACTCGCTAGCTGTGAAAACCAATACGGGTAAGTGGGGGTATTGCTGCACCAAATAGGTGAGTAGGGATAATCCTTGGGTCGAGTCTCCGGCTAATACCAAATCCATTACCACCGCATCAAAATGACCACTGCGAAGGGTGGTGTGGGTGGCATCCACACTGGCCGCAACAGTGACTTGTAATCCGTAAGCTTTGGCTTCTGCGGTCAGCAAGTCAGCTAGGGTGGCATCGTCATCCACCAGCAATAGCCGTTGCCCTTGGATGGTGTTTCGTAAACCGGAGGAATTGGACGACGTTTGACCATCGACAGGGGCGATCGCGATCGGTGATGTCATCTGGTCTAATAAACCAATCACCATCAGCAATAGTTGGCTGAGATCATCCACCTGTTGGGAAGACAAGGGGACATGACTCTTAGCCAGTCCCTCGATCTGGCGCATGATTTGGCTGGCTTGCTCAAGGCCAAATGCCCCCAACGTGCCAATTAATTTGTGACTGCTGCTTGCCAACTGCGACAGTTGATCGGCACCCTCCCTTTCGGTCAGTTCCGATGCTGGCGACGGTTGACCTTGCGCCAATTTTAATACTTGCACCACTTCTAATAAGTGATGCAGTTGTTGCAGGATGGCGGGTTGATGGTGCTGCCAAATCTGGCTGGCGATCGCGGGAGGGGGAGGGTCAGCGGACTGGGCAGCCGCTACGGTCGCCGCAGAGGGAGCCACGGTAGTTTTGGGGGTTTTCTTGGCAAAGACAGCATTGAGACGATAGCCCAACCCATACACCGTTTCAATTAAATCCGCCGCCCCCACCGCCTTTAGCTTTTGCCGCATCCCTTTGATATGAGCGCGGATGGTGGCTTCCCCTGGCAGCTCATCGTCAAACGACCACAGTTGATCCAGTAAGGCATCGCGAGTGTAAACCCGTTGGGGATTCCGCAGAAACAACTCCAACATGGCGTACTCTTTGGGGGTGAAGTGCAGTGGATAGTCGCCATAGGTGACTGCACATTTATTGGGGTCTAGGCATAAATCTCCCCATTCCAACACGGGAACAGCACTAATTTGGTTACGCCGTAACAGTGCCCGTACCCGTGCCACAAATTCATTCAGATTCGGCGGTTTCAACAGGTAATCATCGGCTCCTGCATCTAACCCCATCACCCGATCATCCGCCGTCCCCCGACTGGTCAGCATCAGAATTGGCGTTTGGATACCGCGCGATCGCAGCCGCCGACAAATGCTAATGCCATCCAACTTGGGCAGCACAACATCCAAAATAATCAAATCATAATTTTGGGATTCCCCCAGTTCCAACCCCAATTGGCCATCACTCGCTACGTCCACCGTATAGCGTTGAGCAATCAGAATAGTCTTAAAAATATCGGCTAATTCTTCACTGTCTTCGACTAGCAGTAATTTCATGGCAGGACGATTACAGTTGTCAACTAAAGGTGCCAGACCAACGAGTTGCCTATACATAACCCATCGACAAGACCCATCGGCAAGTGATCCAGGGTTAGCGGCTCCGGGTTAGCACCGCTATCGGCTAGTGCTCGGTCAACTTTTGGTTTTCGGGTAAATTCCGACGGAATTTATGCGAAAAACGAGCTGTGACGCTCCATTAGTGGTCTGTCCCAACTATTTCGATGGGCAAATCTGGCTCAAAACACGATGCTCAAAACACGACGGAATTCTAAATACTACAGTCTACGGTCAGTCCAGATGGAACTCACCGTTCAGCATCAACGGTAGGCAAATCTCTTCTAAGGTATCGCGCTTTGCGGGGGTTGCCCAATTTGAATCGGTTGATCAAGCCAGGATTCCACGATTGCGTAATTTGACATGAACTTTCTTTGACATGAACTTTCTTTGACGTGAACTTTCTTTGACGTGAACTTTCTTTGACATAAAGTTGCTTTGGCATGGTAACCGTTCACTCCCCGTCAGGGCAGAAACCAGCGGGCGTAGCCCGCAACCCTTTTCCCATCGGGGGATATGAACGGTTACCAAAAGAGCATCGACAGACACTCTTTACACCGACAAGTCGGGAGAGCCGTCACACCCGTGATGCAGATGGAGAGATTTGAACATCGAGGGTGATCAGGGCATGCCCCTATATCCCTCTTCTATCTAACTCTCACAGGACAGGATAATTTAGGTTCCGGCATCAGGAGTTTACCCTGTAGATGGGGGTGTGCCCCAACCATGCTGAAGATGGTTGGACTAAGAGCTGAAACCGTCTCTAGGAAATGTGAAGGATTACACCAACGACAGGATGCCTGAGGCATTCGCCATAACGCATCAGCAGTATTTTATTTGCGCGTCAACCCCTTAAACCCCTTAAACTCCTTAGATTACCAAATTGGATCGGATTCCGTTCAGAGGGTGTCTCCCCTCAATCCAACAGCTAATGCCAATCTGGTAGTTGGCGTTGCTGAATTTAGGGATGAGCTAAGAGTTGGATGAATTGAAACTTTGTTTCAATTCATCCTGCTATTCAGCAAAACCTGGCAGTTTGCATCGCGATGCGGCACAGTCGATTAATTGACTAATCCACTTGGTTATCTGCCGTTCCCGCCTCTTCGTGATTCTGCGGTGGATCTGCCAGTGATTCTACAGGTGGGGGCGTGTCATGGCTACAAACGGCAGGAACTGGGTCGTAACCACCAGGATGAAAGGGATGACAGCGCAAAATCCGCCGGATTGCCAACCATGAGCCACGCCATGCCCCAAACCGTGCGATCGCCTCCAAGGCATATTGGGAGCAGGTGGGCTGAAACCGACAGGTCGGTAAGAACAGGGGGGAAATCAATAGCCGATACCCCCGAATCAGCAAAATCAGCAGTGATTTCATATGTCTACATCCCATTGCCCCCAGGCGTGATGCGATTAGCTCAACCGTAACCGTTCACTCCCCGTCAGGGGAGAAACCAGCGGGCGTAGCCCGCAACACTTTTCCCATAGCGGGATGTGAACGGTTACGCTCAACCAGTATCTTCTAGTTTCCAGTGCCTTCTAGTTTTGAGAATTTCGAGTTTTGAGAATTTCGTCAATTATTTAGGCAAAGCGTTGCAATCCCCTGAGCGAATCATTCCGCTTAAAACACATTCAACCCACCATAGACATTAATATCGAACGTGAATTCGATATACAGCTTGTCTTTATCATATTCAGCGGGTAAAGGTTCAAAGGGGGTAGCTCGCTGAATCGCATCCATGGCAGCTTGGTCGGTGACGGGAAAGTTCGAGGGGGCACTGACCCGCAGCCCGGTGACTTGACCGTTGCGCTCGACAATAAATTGCAGGACGGTTCGGGCTGAATTGTTAGTAAAGCCCGGAATCCATTGCCGTTCGACTCGTCGTTTCAACCGTTCCAGGTAGGGGCCGATGTCAAAGTCTTTTTGGGCATCGACACCACGGGGGCCAGCGGCCTGACGGTTGGAGTTGAAGATTTGACCTCGGCGATCGCCCGACAGATCACTGCTATTCAAAGCCAAGGGGCCACCCAACAGGCGGGATGCGCCATTGGAGGTGGATCGGGGACGGGTGGGTTGACCACTGGCACTGCCGCCGCTGGTGCTGCGAGATGGAGCGGTGCCGCTGCCTTGGGGTTTAGGAGATAGCAAGGCTGGAGCGGAACCACTGCCACCAGTGCCACCACCAGCGGCGGTATTGCGCCTAGTCGTAGGTGCGGGGGGGAGGCTGGGCAGTCCAGTGAGCGGAAAGCTGGGACGGGTGCTGGGATTGAGTACCAAGGGTGGAGTTGCCGGAGCAGCCACTGGCGAGGGAGCCGGGGCAGGCGGGGGTGAGGCGAGGGCGTTGATACCGGCGGCGCCGGAGATCAGGGGTTGATGTTTGGTTTTGCCTG
>CAZJZR010000032.1:0-13620 GCA_964550475.1 uncultured bacterium | reverse complement strand
GCCTAAAGTGCTCTCTGTCAGGAAATCTGGTTTAACATTGAAAGGGTTGTTGAACAAACTCGGTTAGTCAATGTAAACATTCAGCAGTCATAAACGCTCGGCACATTTCTTTAGTTACCGGAATGGGATACAATCGCTTGCCGTTGAGTGCGCTATACTCACTCCAACTACCACGCAATAGAGACTGGCATTAAGCTATACCTCATCAATGTAGAAAATGCTATATCTATAACTTGCGATAACTTGAAATGTATAACTTGAAATGCTTCTTGCGTCAGCAGTTGTTTTCCATGTGACACCTGAATACTGCTTGATTCATTGCCTAAACATCTTTTGAGCGACTGCGTGCAATCCTATGAATCAGATTTCTCAAATTATCCTACGGCACATCAAGCCAGTCATCTGGTTCAACGTATTGGTTTTGGTTGCAGCTTTTTTCGGTATTCAAAACGTTAAAAAAACATGGACTACCCGTGCTCAATTAATCTTGCCTAGTGCAACTACGGACTTAAATGCTAATTTGGGTACGCTGGGTAATTTCAAGGGTGGTGAAGGCTTAATTTTTACGCAGCAAGTTGATACTCGGTCAACAATTGTTAAAATTTTACTCAGTGATAAAACTCTGGACTCAATCCTGCAAAATGATCCAGAGAAATTAAAGTTTCGCGACATCGATCAATTTCGCAAATTATTTACGATTGAGCCAGATCCGCGATCGACTACGATTTCTCTTGCCGTTGAAGCCGCAACATCAAAGCTTTCACAACAACGTCTAGAAGGACTGATCAGCAGTTTTCAATCGCAAATGGCTCAATTGCGTCAAGGCGATATCAATGAGCGTTCCCGTTTTCTCACAGAAGCACTCATTGACGCTGAGAAGAACTTGCGCCAATCAGAAGCCCGTTTATTAGAATTTCAGAAAAAAAACCAACTGGCTGAGGGCAATAGCCAAACCGCTGAACTGGCAAGAGTCCTCAACAACTTAAAGTCGTTTTATGCAGAAGCTAAAGGTAGAGAAGCCTTATCAAAAGGTAGGGTAGACGCTCTATCCCGGCAATTGAATGAAACGCCTAAAACGGCGATGCAAGTCATTCGCTTGCAAGCCAACCAAGTTTATCAAACTAACCGACGGCGACTAGGTGAGATCGAAACCAAATTGGCTGAAGCTCGATCCAAGTTCACTGAAGATCATCCATTGGTCATTGCTTTATCTGAAGAACGGGATAACTTACTGAAGCTTTATCCACAACAACTTGGTATTTCACTAGATCAAGTGAATCAATTGGGATTAGATAGTGTTCAAGACATCGGTTCAATTATTGGTAAATTATCTGAACAGTTAGTCACTGCTGAGGGTGATGTCCAAGCTGCACGGCAACAAGCTCAAGAACTAGAGAAACAACTTGAACGGTTGAATTCAGAATTCCGACGCATTCCAATCGCCCAGATTCGACTCAAGGATTTACAACGACAATACAACATTGCTGAAGGGGTTTATAACGGTTTAATTGCCCAACTAAAAGCAACTAAAACCGATACCTTTAGTTCTTACCCAAATGTCCAAGTCCTGGATTTACCCAAAACCGATGGCAAACCTGCTGGTCCCGGTCGGCGTATTGTGTTTCTTGGGGCACTGTTAACAGCATTTTTCGGTAGTGCTGCCATTATTTTATTTTTGGAAAATCAAAATCCTTTGTTGCCCATGGAAGATTTACGTGGGCTAGAAATTCCTATTTTGGGTTGGATTCCTAAATTCCCCGCTCAACTGTCTCGCCGAGGAGCGACCAAGCAACCATTGCAGGTATTAGTGCTGTCAGTACAGCAGTGGTTGGTTAATTTGAGAGCGGCCAACCGTAGCCAAGTACCTGATAATAACCGACGGCTGTTTGATGTAGCGAATGTCGAATTCCGCCGTGCTGCTTCTGCTGTTAGTCGTTTGCCCTTAACTAAAGGACGACTGATGATTGCTAGTCCCATGATCGGGGAAGGCAAAACAACAGTCGCGTTTGGTTTAGCCTCTGCCTTAGCTGATTTGGGTTTTCGAGTGCTGCTAGTGGATGCAGATTTAGACAACCGAGGCTTATCTCAACAGTTGGGATATGGGAAATCGGGGAAGGTTAATTGGGCAACATTTCCAGCCCAGATTTCTACTCAATTAGACTTTTTCCCTCTTGATATAGAAGCACCATTACTAGGTCGATTTGTTGCTCAAGCAGAGTTTCAACATATTCTCGATCCGCTACAAGAGAAGCATGGGTATGACTATGTATTGATTGATGTCGCTCCCATTCTATTAAACAGTGAAATGCCTCTCCTCCTAGCGATGATTCCGCAAGTGCTATTGGTGTTGAGACCGGGGTATAGCCATCGCAAACCATTTGTTCGTAGCTTAGATCAGTTAAGTCAATCTGGAGCATTGATTGAAGGGTTTATTTTGAATGCAGTTGATGAGGTTATCCCTGAACGAACACCTTCAGAATTAGAGTCTTCAGGGGTCACTATTGCTGTATGAAACTGGGTGTAAGTCAGGGGGGAGAACGGAATATTCCATCATCTTTCAACGCTTCTAGAAAGATGGTTAACTCTATCTTTAACAAATCGAAGATTGGTAGTGAATCCCCTGAAGAAGTAGAGTCCCTCTTCTCCGGTATTTGGATTCGCTGGGATCAGCTTACCCAGTCCGAAAAAGTTGTATGTTTTTGCATTTTGGCTACACCGCTTTGGTGGTGGTGGGGATGGAGTTATCTATTCCTTTTATTGGCTGGTTGTATATACGGCTATGAGTGGCATACAAAAGGGGAGATTCGCCTCAAATTTCCCAGCATTATTGTCATCAGCATGATTGGCTTTTCGTTATACGACTTGATTACAACTTATTTTTATGGTATTTACCATGGCACCAGCTCTGTTGGGGTTAGGGCATTGGTGGGAAGCATCAATTCAGACATGTGCCCAGCTTTAGTAATTTGGTATATTCAATCCTATAAAATTAAAGTCCGTTTGAAGGTAGCAGCTTGGGCTTTCTCCGTTTTAGTTTTTTACATGGTTGGGGGATTTTTGTATGTAGTTTTAATTGCGAACCAAGCCCCCCACAATCCTTACCGAAGTATCTTTGGAGCATTAACTCGCAAGCCTATTCTTTATGAATTTGGTGCAGGGAATACTAATTATTTAATCTTTTATCGTGCTGAAGATTCATCTGTATTCGGTCTAGTCCGATTTTCCTATTTTTTCCATGGGCCAGAATCATTAGCAGTTGTTACTACATTTATTTCACTCTTAGCATTAGACCTTAAAGGAAAGTGGCGGTTAATTTTATTTCCGATCGCCTACTTTTTACTCTTAACCAGCGGTACCCGCTCATCATTCTTGACATTGGCATTTATTTTGCTCTTTCGCCTTTTACTCACCACTGCCCGTGGTCAAGGAATTTGGATTGTTTTAAGTGTAATGGCGTTAACGAGTTTTACAACATTAATGGTGCCGCCGGTTACAGATCATTTATTAGAGACCATTGAATCATCTGCTAGAGCCGCAGACGAGTTCCGAGGAGACTCCACCGCTGTCAGAGGCGAAATTTATCGACGTACTCGACAACGCATCTATTACAGTACAGATCGTCAATTTTATTTAGGGCATGTCGTACCTGGCGAAACGGTATTAATCGGATATCCGCCTGCTATGGTAGGTACCCATAGTATGTATCTGGGTTCTTTGTTATATCAAAAAGGGATTGTTGGTACTTCCATATTTGCAATGTACTGGTTGTCATTAATGATTTGGCTACTCTTAACTCGCCGCGATCGCCCGCTTTGTATCTTTTTAATTTGGTTACACCTGAGTAATGTTTTTATGGTGATGGCGTTTGAGTCTACAATTATGCCAATTCTTCTGATTGGAATAGTTCTGAAGTCTGATGATACAACCTTGACTCCTTTGGCGTACTCCGCTAAACAACAGCTCCCTACAGCATTAAACCCCTCCGTGTCTAAGGATGCCAAATCCTCGTGATGTGGTTAACCAGCGGCGATTCATCCCCATACTTGTTCCTAGCGCACTTCATTGTTACTGAAAGATAAACTAATGACTCAGCAATCTCTTGAGCCTAGTAGTGGAGAAAATCATCGCTCATCACGCAAGTTAATTATTCTGCCGAGTTCACAAGTGTCCTTGGGTGGTACGTTGTTTTCGCCGATTATGACCATCAAAGGATTTAGTGCTTTAGGCAAAGGGGAACAGGTTTGTGTATTAGTACAAACTGGCAGCTTGATGGCCAATCATCTAACAGAGATTGGATTGCAGAATCATTTGGTGTTAATTCCTGGCGAAACAAAACCGGAATTTATCAGCAATGCGATGAAATGGGTTCACAACCAACCAAACGATTGGCCATTGTTGTTGGAAAACTGTGTACAACGATTGGATTTGTGGCCATTAGTCTTAAATAGCTTGAGTTTACGATTACAGAAACGCCCGACCTATTTGCTGTTTCATGACTTAGCTACGTCTTATAACTTGATTGGGTCTATTGCGCGTAAACTCACATTTATGATTTTGGGTGTCAAAGCACTGTGTAACTCTCATTTCACCTCTGGACATATTCAAAAAAAATACGGTCTAACTGTTCAGCAGGTGTTGTATCCTCCCATCGATCTAGACCGATTTGAACCCCTTAGACCTAATGTGCAAGGAGATGACATCCCTACCGCGTCCAATGACGATTCTTTGGCGGCATTAAAACCAATTTTGGCAACTGGAAAGCCGATTTTGTTAACAGCTTCTCGGATTAATAAGCCAGGGATTGTCAATGATAAAAATCTCCGGATGATTCCGGCAGTATTAGCAACCTTAAAACAAAAAGGACATGATTATTATGGGGTAATTGTTGGTCAAGACAAATCACCGGATCTGTCGTATTCGAAGGCTTTGTATGCAATCGCAGACACCTTAGACGTTAGAGATCGATTTGAAATATTGCCGCCGTCAATGCAGATTGAGACTTACTATCATCACGCCACGGCTCTACTTACTCTTGCTCCGAGGGAACCCTTTGGGCGGACTGTAGTGGAAGCGATCGCCTGCGGTCTACCTGTGATTGGCAGTAACAGTGGCGGTATCAGTGAGATTCTCAACCAAATTGCACCAGAGTGGATGGTTGATCCCTACGATGCCGATGCGGCGGCTGATGCCATCTTACGATTAACCAATCCCCCTTCGGATTGGCCATCTGTGCAAGACCGTCTCCAACAGGGGCGACTGTGGATTGAAACCCATTGCAGTGTGGTGAATACCGCTAAGGCTCTGATGGAGGTTGTGGGGTTAGCGGCATGAGCAAACAGTGTGGCGATGGGGCGATGAGAGCATCGGTCAAGCTTCTTTTTCGGCTTGCTCGCAATCAGTTGATCGCATTAGTCGCAATCAGTATTTGATCCCACTTAGCAAAAGAGTTGTACTTAAAGAGTTGTACTTAGGGTCGTTAGGGTCGCACTTAGGGTCGCACTATAGAGATGATCAAGGTTAGAGATGAGCAAGGTTGGGCATGGCATTTGCAGAGGTAGTGTATGGAAAATGGGTCTGGCGACAGAGCTGCGATTCCCCGACGGATTTTGGTTGTTTGTCGGACGTTTTTGCCCAAGGAGGGCGGGATTGAGGAATACGCCTACAATCGCTGTCTCCAAGATCCGCAACAGGTGGTGGTTTTAACTGCAAGCCAACCCGGCGATCGCGCCTTTGATGCGACTCAACCATTTCCCGTTCATCGTTGGCCAATGCCCCACTGGCCAATCCTGGGGCCACTGAACGGGCTGTTGAAACAGCTTGTTAACTTAATCTACTCGGTGATCATGGCGGTGTATCTATACCCGCGTTACCGCTATGAGGCGATTGAATGGGGGCATGGCTATGATTTTCCTTCGCTCCTGCTATTGTCTTACTTGGTACCTGCTCGGTGTGTGATGTATTTACACGGCAACGACCTGCTGTGTCCGTTGAAAAATCCCTTGTTTCGCAGTTTTTTCCAATGGACGCTCAATCGCTGTCACGTCGTGATTTGCAATAGCCAGTTTACCCGTGATTACTTGACCAAACAGTTTGCGATCGCCGCCACCACAGCCACACCTGTGATTAATCCAACTGTTCGTCCGAGTAAGTTTGGTCTGACCGTAGGAGAGTTAGCGCAATCGGATCGGGCAAATTGGGAACAGCCCCATCCTAGAACTGCCATCCGTCAGCAGCACCAGATCCCTGATACCGCCATTGTCATTTTGTCGGTCGGTCGGCTAGTGGAGCGCAAAGGATTTGACCGCATTATTGAATTAATGCCGCAATTGTTGACCGATGGGGTTGATGTGCATTACATCATTTGTGGACGCGGCCCAATGATGGGGGGATTAACAAAACTAGCTGAACAACAGCATGTCAGCGATCGCGTCCACTTTGCAGGGTTTGTCTCCGATCAGCAACTAGCGGACTATTATGCAGCCTGTGATCTGTTTTCCATGATTACCTTTTTTAACCAAAAAGCAGCCTGCATCGAAGGATTTGGCATTGTCTACCTAGAGGCAGGTTATTTTGAAAAACCTGTCATCGCCGCACGGGTGGGTGGGGTACCGGATGCTGTGAAGCACGAAGAGACCGGCTTGTTGGTTGATCCGGAATCGGAGGTAGAAACTTACCAAACCCTACTGCGGTTGTGCCGGGATAGACAATTGCGGCAACGCTTGGGGCGTAGAGGGCGCGAGTTAGCCTGTAGTCCCACCCCCCATCGGACAATTTATCGCCCAGCAACGTAGGAGTAAACAATGGCCAAAATTGGGGCAGCGCAGATTGCGCGCAGTAGCTTTTGGCTCACAGCTAGCTTTATGCTGGCCAAGTTTGCTCAATTCATCTCCCAGATTGTACTGGCACGAATATTGTCCCCAGAGGAATTTGGCGTTTGGGCAATGGTGTTGATCCTCACGGTTCTGACTGATTTGTTTCGGGACAAAGCCGTGGCGCAAGTATTGGTGCAACGAGGCTTAGACAACAAAAGCATTGTCAATGCGGTCTACAGTTTGGGGGTAAATCTTTCCATTGCCATGTTTGTGGTTCAAACATTGATTGGCATTCCCCTCAGTTATGTCTTTGGCCGAGCTATTTTATTTCCCCTGATTGCCGTTATGGGGTTGAAGTTTTTGATTGGTGCAGGAGCTGGTGCCCATGGCGCAGTGTTACAACAGACGATGCGGTTCCGCGAATTGGCTCTTTCCGATGCGTTATCTGGCGTAGCCCGCTTGTTAGGTGGGGTGGTTAGTGCGTGGTTAGGGGCGGGTGTATGGTCATTTGCCATTGCTGAAATCAGTATGGCGATCGCGGATAGTGTGTCGAAGCGATCGCTCAGCGGCTACTCCTTCACCTATCAACTCCGCCCAGATCCGGATGCCGTAAAAAATGTGCAAGGGTATATCAAAAGTTTAATCGGGATCAATCTAGCTGTATATCTCAACACCAATGGCGATAATTTTGTGGTTGGGAAATTATTGGGTGCAACGCCATTAGGTTATTACAATTTGGCCTATCAATTAGCCATGTTACCTAACTTTGCGTTGGCTCAATTTAACCGAGTCAGTTTATCCGTATTATCCCAGCGAGATGATGCAGGCAAACGAAAATTATTATTCAAGAGCTTAGAGCTACATGCATTGCTGTATGCACCGTTATACGGTATTGCTGCCATGTCTGCACCATGGTTAATTCCCCTACTCTATGGCAAGGCATGGTTAGCATGTATCCCTATTTTTCAATACATCCTTGTCTATTCTTATACCCGTGGTATTATGCAAACTTTAGGGACGACGCTGAATGCGTTGGACAAGCCCGATATTAATGCCAGGATTAATTGGACGTTAGTGCCAATTTCACTAGTGGGTTTTTGGCTGGGTGCTCAATGGATGGGGGTGAATGGGGTGGCGATCGCTGCCGCCTTAATTATGGGAGTCGGTGCAGTAATTTGGTTCCAAATTATCACTTGCAAAGTCACCAACTGGCGGTTGTTAGACCTACTTAGCTCAGGCAGTATACCCACTTTCTCGATGCTGATTAGTTACGCGATCGTGCAAGTTTTACCCCCTCAGCTTTTCCCCGCAATAGAGATTGGAAAATTTATCTTGCAGCCAATTTATTTCCTATTGCTATATGGATTTTTAATCACCATACTTTCCGCAGGGCGCATACCTAAATTGTTATTTCAAACCATCCGTAGCATTAAGAAGTAATAAGAGCCTGCTTGAAAAGGTGGCTGAAAGGTTGATTTTTCCTGCGCGGATCGCCCGGAAAATCAACTTTTAAACTACCCTCTAACCACTAAGTTGCAATACTACCATTCAGTAACCGTTTACTCCCCCTTGGGGGAACAACCAGTGGGCGTAGCCCTCAACCTTTTTCTAACGGAGGGATGTGAACGGTTAAGCCATTCACGGTATAGGAATTATGTCATGACGACAAATCAAACCAGTCCAAGTAAAGCCTCTCATTCAATCAAGCTAGAACCGTTAACTGCTCAACCTTTAGTGAGTGTAGTTATTGATAATTATAACTATGGTCGCTTTTTATTAGATGCGGTCAACAGCGTACTATCCCAAACCTATAAAAAAATTGAGTTGATTATTGTTGATGATGGATCAACCGATAACTCGCGTGAGGTAATTGAGTTGGCATGTAAGCGTTTTGCCGATCATGCAAGTGCAGACGAATTTCCCAAGATCATTCCGATTTTGCAAGCCAATTCGGGGCAAGGTGGAGCGTGTAATACGGGGTTTGCCCGTGCCCAGGGAGAAATTATTTGTTTTTTAGACGCGGATGATTATTACCATCCGCAAAAAATCGAGAAGGTGGTACAAGCTTTCCAAGCCCATCCCGACTGGATTCAGGTGGCTCATAGTTGGCTCTCGGTTGATGGTGATGGGGTAGTTCGGGGGCGTAGTGCGTCAGATCTATTGAGTCAGGGGAATGTAAAACCCCTGCTCCTACAATGGGGTAAATATGCCTCTGGAATAACCTCGGCATTGTCCTACCGTCGAGAGGCACTGGCGGCAGTGATGCCCGCCCCTAACCGCTGCATTATTGATTCATATTTGAATGCATCCGTGCCATTTTATGGCTTGGTCGGTAGTTTGAATCAACCGCTGATGTACTACCGAATGCATGGTAAAAATGTGCAGGCGTATAACAACAATATTGCCTATTTGTTGAAGGAACGACGGGCGATCGCGGAGTTCATTAACCAAACCGCCGAACGGCAGGGGTTGAGCGATCGATTTAATCTGATGAACGATGTGGATTATCGCGCCTACAGCATTGTTGAGAAAGGCCAAAGTTCTGTGGCTGAACGTCTAGAAGTGATTATTCTGTCTATTAAAGAAAGTATCCAACTGCGCCGCAGTCTGCGAGATAGTTTGATCCGTTTGATTTTCCGCAGTATTTGTGTACTGTCACCCAAGGAAGGGCCAATCCTTCTGGGGATGGGGTTCAAACGATATGTTCAAACCAAATTCTTTAGACGCGGCAGTCAGTCACCGGATTAAACTTGTTTTTTCTTCACCTTCTCCACCCCGATTTTGTTCACCCTAACATTTATCCGGAGGTAGCCATGACCTATACTCCAACAGTTTCATCTAATCAGCGGAGTTCTGATTGGAAACAAGGATTGATTCAGTTACG
Source organism: uncultured bacterium (assembly GCA_964550475.1). GTDB lineage: Bacteria > Cyanobacteriota > Cyanobacteriia > CAIUCS01 > CAIUCS01 > CAIUCS01. The sequence continues at coordinate 3,924 of CAZJZR010000032.1, read as the reverse complement.
CCGCCGATTAATTAGCCTGCCCGCAGAACTGGCCTTGCAGTTGTCGAATCATCCATGGTTTGAAAAGGCGGTTTTTTATCCACGCTATCAAGCGGTGCGCGATCGCCACCGTCCCCACCTTCCGGCACTGACGACAGCCATCGACCAAAAAGTTGTCGATACCTTGAAGCGGGACGGGGTGTGTCGCACCTCCCTAGAGGAGTTAAATATCCCCAATACCGAGGCATTTTTAGCCGCCGCACGAGCTATTTTTGCCGAATTGGAAGCAGTGGCACAACCGGGGCAGGGCACGCTGAACACCAATTTTCGGCAGTTAATGACCTACCCGGATTTGTTCCTGTGGGGGTTGAGCGATCGCCTCTTACACATCGCTGAGAACTACTTAGAAGTCCCGATTGGCTACGATACCTTCACCTGTACATTGAGCGTCAAACAGTCGAAGGAAGCGGGAACTCGGTTGTGGCACATCGATCATGAAGATCGGCGCATGATCAAACTAATTGTTTATTTAACAGATGTGGATGAAGAGTCGGGGCCATTTCAATACATCCGACCGGAGATTAGCGATCAGCTAGAGGCGAACGTGCCCAGCAAGTTTGACTTTCTCTCCCAGACGGAACTTGAGACGTACTTGCCACGTAGTGCTAGTGATCCGAGCCAACCGGTGCCGCCAGAAGAGTATTTAATTAGCTGTACTGGGAAGGCGGGAACAGTGTTGTTAGCCGATACTGCCCGTGCTTACCATCGGGGTAAACCTCCCATGGCGGCCAATCGTCATGCCGTGTTTTTTGGCTACTTAGCCGCACGACCGCGCCATCCGTTTCGTTGTGGGCGCAGTTTGCTCACCCCAGAACAGTTAGATCAACTCTCGAAGGATTTGCCGCCCAAAAAGCAAGCCGCCGTCCATTGGCAAGCCGCTCTGCCCTTAGCGGCCAAGCTGATCCCCCGCTACCGCTACTACAAGTTATAGCGAGCAGTTATAGCGATAATCTGGGTGTCACCGCTAACTGCCGAGGTGCCGTTTTGCGGATGCGGAAACCGTCCCCTTGCCGATTGAAGGCAGGATGGAAATAGGGGTTGGGTTGTCCAACCCTTGCGGCTCAACCAATTCAGTATTGATCAACCTAACCAGTTCGATTTTATCGTTGGTTGATGGTTAGAAACTCGGTCGTTGCTCCAGATTGGAGTGAACCCAATCTCCACAGTTTGTCACAGTCTTTCAGCGTCTCTATGTTGTTACCTAAATGGTTGGCTGGTGTTGGGTTGCCGAAAGGATGGCGACGGGGTGCCCCGCTGCCCGACGCTCGGTTTGAAAGTGCGGTGGCGGTCTTAGACGATCGCCTCTACGTTTTCGGTGGCTTTTATTTCCGCCTGAAAGCGTCCACCCGTGCGGATATGTATGATCCACGTAGCAATACATGGTCGCGGGTGACGGATCTGCCAACTCCGGTAACCCATATCAATGGGGTGTTGGATGGGGAAACGCTGTGGATTGCGGGTGGCTTTGTGGGGAATCATCCGGGAAAGACCACGAACCAAGTTTGGCAGTACAACCTCCGGACCAATACCTGGAAGCCAGGGATTCCGTTGCCTGCGGTGCGGGCGAGTGGGGGATTTCAGCGGGTAGGGCGATCGCTGTATTACTTTGGCGGGTTTGATGCCGATCGCGACACCACCTGCACGGAACATTGGCGGCTGGATTTGGACGGAGGGACGGTATGGGAGCCGCGATCGCCCTTGCCGCAACCACGCGGTCATGTGGCCAGCATTGTCCTGGATGACCAGATTTATGCCATTGGGGGGCAGATCCGCCACGACACCAATCCAGTGGATCAGGTGAATGTCTATCGGTATGATCCGAGCGGCGATCGCTGGTCAGAACTGGCTCCCTTACCGGAACCCCGCTCCCATTTTGAACCCGGCACCTTTCTACACCGAGGCCATATTGTGATTACGGGTGGGCGGAACAATCATCGCCAACTCTATGGGCACTGGAATCTATTCCGACACCACGAGGATCGGGTGATTGATGATTTGCCGCATCGGGGATACATTGCCTATCGCAAACTGAAGGGATTGCGAACCAAGGAATATCTCTGTGAAACGGTGTTGGCCTACAATCCCCAAACCAATACCTGGCATTCATTGCCGTCCTTACCAGCCCATTTTCTGGCTCCCGTTGCCAATGTGATTAACAACCTGTTTATCCTGACGGGAGGCGGCAAAACGTGGGCAACCAATCCCCAATCTCGCACGTTGTTAAACGAGACGTTATTGGATGCGATCGGCAATCCTGAAGCCGTAGGTTAGGCGGGTAGACAGCTTGAATTGGGCAAATCCCAAGAGCTTGTAAAAAAGCAATTTCAAAGAATTGACTCAGTTTTCTTCGTGCAGTCTTAGTGCCTTAGTGCCTTGGTGGTGAAAGATAGATGAACCACTAAGACACTAAGACACCAAGAACTCACTAGGTCTTTCAACCCATGAACTGATCTTGTTACAAACCCCTAAGGACTCGGATCGGTGGAACGGGTGGGTTGGGGGCTGGCGGAGGGCGAGTTGCTGGCTTCCGGCGATGGTTGTTCGGTGGCAGCAGGGGAGGGGTCTGAGTTGGTGCTGGTTACCTGGGATTTGGGTGGCAGGCTGGGCACAGCGAAGGGAGTACTGGTGGTGGAGAGGGGCGATCGCGGCGTATGTTTAGCCAGCGCGTACATCTCCTGACTGAGGGGACGCAACCGCTGTTCAATTTCGGCCAACTGCTGCACCTGTTCGGTGGTCGAGACCAGTTTGTTCAACCCATCCACCAACCGCCGCACTTTCTCGCGAAACTTGGGATCACCCGTCAGTTCGTCCACATCGGAGGTGATTTTTTGGGCATTTTGGAACGTTACCCGTGCCGCATCTAGGGTTTGTTGCAGCATCAAGGCGTTGGCGGGGTTGTTCAGACTGCGGCTGAAATCCTTTAAGTTCACCGCCGCTTGGGAGGCATTCAAGGCCAACTTTTCTAAATTCGTCATCAAGTCACCGGTTTGGATGCGCTTGGCGGTGGGTGCGAGGCTGGTGAGAATTTCCTTGGCTTGGCGACTGGCGACGCTCATGTTATCCAGGGTGCTGACCAATTCGCTGCGGTTATCTCGCAACAGGCCATCCACTTGCGCCGCCGCTGCCCGAAATTCGTCCGCTGCCCGTTCCACGGAATCCAGCGTATTCAGTGCTGGACGTTTGACGGAGGTGCTGAGGTCGGAGAGATCCCGCGATAAGCTGGTAACCCCATCCACAGCTTTGGAGGCATTTTTCACCACGGTTCGTAGGTCGGCAAAAAATTGGGGATCGCTGATCAGTTTGACGAGATCGGTGGTGCTGCGGATCATCGCATCCAGACTTACGCCGACTTCACCTTTCATGCGATCGCCCGTGCAGATAATCAGTTGGCGATCGCACTTGGCATCAATGGGGGTGGCGATGGTGACATTCTCCGGCAACCGTTTCAGCGGGGTAATATCCACAATCGTTTCCCCAATCAGACCCGATTGGTTAGCGGCAATGTCTACGGCTTTCGGCATGAGTAAGTTGGGAGAGGTAATCACCAATTCCGCGTCAATTCCATTCAGCCCTGGCCGAATCCCGTCAATCCGGCCCACGGCCACGCCGCGATAGCGCACCAATGCCCCCACCTTCATGCCTGCGGCATCCTTGAACTCGACGGTGAAGCGAAACCCGCGTCCGCCCAAACTGAAGCCGCGCAGCCAAAAAATCAATCCCCCGAACAACGCCAGACCCAGCAGGATTAACAATCCCACCGAACCTTCCCGCACAATCCGCGCGGGTCGGGTTGAGCCGCCTGAGTTTGTCATTGGTTGTCTATGCCCCTAGCTCTACAAATGAATGGCATCCCTAGGTAAATCTAGCATTCGATTGTCTTAATCC
>CAZJZR010000031.1:0-14059 GCA_964550475.1 uncultured bacterium | reverse complement strand
CATCGCCTCATACAAATTCACCGTCCCCCGCAGAAAGGTGTCGAACCAGCCGCCGATGTGCAGCATCGGTAGCGTCGGTCGGGATTGCTCAAAATAGGTTTTGGGCGACAGGTTCACCCAATAGTCGTCGGGGTGGGGGTGGGTGATCCAGTCGTGGTAGAAGGAGTCGGGGGCAAGACTGGTCAAGAGGTCGGGACGGGCGGGGATAGGGTCGTGCAAGGGCAGGTTGCGGGCGGCGGCGAGGAGTTGCTGATAGGCGGCGCGATCGCCGTTCCGCCGAGCGGTTTCCACTGCCAACTGAATCGCCCAGCCCAAATTGGCTTGCAGGCAAAACGCGCCGCCTTCATAGGCCCAGTCGGCATAGAGGTCGTAGGCGACCATGGCGGGGCAAATGGTTTTGAGGGCGGGCGGGCGGGCGATCGCGGCATACAGTTGGGTCATGCCCTGATAGGAGAAGCCGTACATCCCCACTACGCCGGAACTGCCCGGAAGTTGGGCAGCCCAGTTTACGCTGTCTTCCCCGTCAGCAATTTCATCGGCAAATAGGCGAAACTCGCCTTCGGAGCTGCCGCGTCCGCGCACGTCTTGGATGACGACGATGTAGCCATGGCTGGCGTACCAAGCCGGATGGGCATAGACGACGGTGGAGGCGATCGCCCGTCCGTAGGGTTGCCGCATCAGCAAGACGGGAAAGGTAGCGGGTTGGTCGGGATGATCCGCTGGGGCGATCGGGGTGTAGACATCGGCATCCAACCGCACGCGATCGCGGGTCAGCATCGAAGCGGTGGTTTTGGTGACGGCAAACATCAGGTCAAATACCTTCCCAAATGATTCAGCAGGACTCTGACACTGCGAGGATGTTTTAAAAGCCCTATTGTTTTAAAAGCCCTATTTGATGTAGCCCTAGCGACTGTTCGCCTTGCGTTACCGTTGGGCATGGCTTCGCTAGTGTTCACCTAGTCGCGGTTTTAACCGCCAGACACTTTTCAAACACCCTCTGAGCCTTGCTAGAAAATAACATTCGATGAGGGCATAGATGCTGATGGTTGGGACTGTGGGATTGGAAATTTTAGTGTGATTGAGTTAACCATCCTCTAAACCAGGCAAGGTTAACCAACTGAACACATCGGCAGCAGAAATGGTCAAATCAATGCCGGAGAGCATGGGTAACGGTTCTGTGCCCTCGTACAGTTTCACCCGTGCTTCGGGGAACACACCCATAATCATTTCACTACCCGGATCCAGTAACCAGCCTAGTTCTGTCCCATGGGCAACACAGTGCAACAAATTATTTAAGACTTTATGAGTTGACTGATCAGGGGACAGGATTTCAATCGCCCAATCGGGTGCCAGTTCAAAGCGGTTCAGCACCCGCCCCGACGAACTGCGGGGAATCCGTTGCCAGCGGAATACAGACACATCTGGAGCGATCGCCACTCCTCCAAAGACACAGCGCAGTAAAGAAAATGATTTGGCGATGCGTTGTGGTTCAGCTACGAGATCGATGGCTTTGCAAAGTGCAACTTGCAGAATGCTATGTTCGCCCTGTGGCATGGGTTTCTGTGTAATTTGACCGTTGATGAATTCACTCGCAGGTTTGGTTTCTGGCAGTTGCAGAAACCGTTCAAGTGTTAAGGTTTCGGGTAATGCTTGTACCATGGTCACTCAAGACCTCTGATGATTAAGTAGCGTGGTGCGATCGTTACGGCCTCGTTATCATCATAGAAGAGATGCTAGGGCAACAACCATGACTCAGCTTCTAGACAAACCGACTGAGCAACGATTTATCCAGACTGGCCTAAGTTGGCAGGGTTTTAAGGCCATTCAAAGTGGTTTCGCAGCGTCACCTGGGGTGCGCCTGTTTTATTACCAGGGGGAACTTGAGCTTTTGTCCACTTCGCCAGAACACGAGATTATCAAGGGCAATCTGGGCTATCTCCTAGAAGACTTTATGCTGAACCAGGGGTTGGAGTTTATTGCAACGGGTTCGTTTTCTCAGGAAAAGGAAATGGTCGCGTCAGCCCAAGCGGATGAGTCCTATTGTTTTGGTGCCAAGAAACCGATTCCGGATTTGGCAATTGAAGTGGTGATCACCAGTGATGGCTCGGATAAGCTAAGGCGATATCAGGCGTTGGGGGTTCCAGAGGTGTGGTTTTGGGAAAACAACGCGATCGCGATTTATCAACTCACAACCACAGAGTATCAACTGGTTACAGCCAGCCGGTTTGTCAAAGGGATTGATTTGCAGCGTCTAGCTGAGGCTGTAGCGATACCGTCACGATCGCAAGCGGTACGGGCATTTAAGCAATTGGGCAATTGCCCTGAGAGGTAATCCCAAATGGTCAACTCAGCCCCAACTATTAATCACCGTCCTCCATATGATGACGACGTTCTCCAACTGCCATTTGTAGTGCTGCATGATGTCACTTGGCCAACCTATCAAGCTCTGCTGGCTGATATGGGAGAGCATCGCTCGGCTCGACTGGCCTATGACCGTGGCACGCTGGAAATTACGCTGCCATCAAAATTACACGAACTGATTAATCGCCTCTTAGAACGGATCATCACGGCATTGACGGAAGAACTAGGGATGAATGTGCTGTCTCTGGGATCAACCACCTTTGATTTTGCAGACGAAAAACAAGGCGTGGAACCGGATTCTTGTTTCTACATTCAGAATGCAGATCGCGTCAATCCCGCAGATAGTGCGCCGCCAACGGATTTTCCACCGGATTTAGTGGTGGAAGTGGACATTACCAGCTCGTCGCGATCGCGGCTCAACATCTACAAGTCGATGGGGGTGCCAGAGATCTGGCGGTATAGCCGTCAGGGTTTGACAATTTTGCAGTTGCATGACGGGGACTATCGCGAGTGTGACCATAGCTACACCTTTCCGCTAGTTTCAGCAGAAGTCCTAGCCAGTTTCGTGGAGCGGGGCAAGCAATCAAAGAATCACAATAGCCTGATCAATGAACTACGCCTGTGGGTACGCAGTCAAAACACAATGCTGTAATTGCGATGTGGGCATTTAAGCAGAACTAACTGATCGCAGTCAAATCTGTCGCCATCAGTGTTAGTCCCTGATCCTGCATCAGACCAGTATCATCGTAGAAGTAGACGCTACTTGAACAAGAGCAAGATGGCGGGAAGGGAGCATGAACACTCGATTGATTCATTCAATTGTGCAATTGGTTCAAACTCTTTCATTGGAAGAGCAGCAATTTTTGGTTGATCAGCTAATCAGACAAATAGCCTTAGCCAGAACTCCATCTGAATCTGATCTCAACATCATCAGTACACAAGATTCATGGGATGTATTCCTGTCAATTGGGCAGGAGGCGAAACTTGGACGATTAAAGGATGCTGCAATTCATCACGATCGCTATCTTTACCAACAACCTTAGGCGAATCCTGACATGGAACGGATTTTTGTTGATACCAGTGCATGGGTTGCCATGAGTGATAGCAGTGATTCGTTTTCTTAACTGATGGCAATCACTCTTTATGCCCCTACCGAGAAAATTTCGTCAGCAGTCAGTTGTAAATCTGGAAATGTGGGGGAGAGGAGGCGATCGCCGCCCCTAAACTGACGCACCTGATATTCAGCTTCAACGAGGGTATAGATGCTGATGGTTGGGACTTTGGGTGAACCAATGTAGCGCACAGCACCCAAGGCCGCATAATCAACGACCCAATATTCACCAATGCCCAAATCTTCGTATTCGCCCAATTTGGTCAGGTAGTCTTCTTTCCAGTTTTGGCTGATCACTTCAACCACCATGGGCGGCGCAATGTAGGCCGCCGCAGAGCTAGACAGTTGCCGCATCCGTTCCCATTCATCTTTGGCAAAAACAACAATATCGGCTCTGCGGCTTCGGTCGCGCATCCCTGGAACCGTTAACAACTTCACTTGTTTGGATCGCTTCGGCACGTAGGGTAAGGACAAGGTTTGGCAGTGAATGACTAGGCGATCGCAAATAAAATCCACAACATCTTCATGTCTAGCATTAGGGTCTTGGATTGGCATTGGAAACCCGTCAACTAATTCAAAATCACGCCCTGACCCGTCATCCCACGCCAAGAATTCTGCAAACGTCAGAGGTTGGGTTAGTTCCGCTAAATAGGCAGTCATTATGATCCCCCTCAACTCAATTGAGTGCTTGCATTCCTTGTGTACATTAACGACACAAACAAATCAACTCCGAATCTGGCGGCTTATATGTACCCAAAGTCCTAGTATTCCTATACTACACTCATTTCACATTATAGACAGATCCACAACGTAAAAATCAACTCAGCCACAAGCAGTCCATGAGGCAATTTCAGTACCATGGGGTAACCCCTACCCGATCGCCGCCACCATGGATCACCTGAGCCAACTGAAGTTAGATCTCCTCAACTTTGACCTTCAGTTATCGATGCTGAGAATTCGGCTACAAGCCGCAGCAAAATTGGTCGTAGACACCGAACCATGGCTAGGCTACACCATGAACGACTGATCTGGGTGATGGAGCGACACGACCTGCAACCCAACAGGGAAGTGCGAAAAATCGCGGCAGACGAATCCTTAGAGGGTGTTTTAAAAGCCCTATTTGATGTAGCCCTGGCGACTGAAGTCGCGGCTATACGGACAAAACCTGCCTACGCAGGTTATGGAAACCCTTGATTTTCTTCAGTCCGCGTAGGCGGACTTTGTTCACGTAGTCGCGGTTTTAACCGCCAGACACTTTTCAAACAGTCTCTTAGGATGCCCTACACCGGACTCCGGACTCGCAGTTCAACCAACTTCGTCTTTACGTCCTCTTTGCTAGACCCGCAGATGATAACAACGGATATGATCAGGGAAAGGAGGTAAACGGATGCCCAATCCCAAACCAACCATCACTGACGGGTTCAAAGCGCAGCAGCAACCCAAATACGGCGACAAAGCCCTCGGCAAAACCATCGGGGTACGCTTCTCTGAGGAGGTTGATGAGATCCTCAGGACGCAGATTGGCGATCGCCAAGCCTATATCCGTGAAGCGGTGGAACAAAAGCTCAGGGCAGATGGGTTGCTGTAGCAACGCCAGCCGAACCTATGTTGGGTTCGTCCACCCTCCACGATTCTTCTTCCGATTGCACGGGGTACAAAGTAGGTGCATATTGGTTTTCACCAACGCCAGTTGGGGGTCAGTGGCGATGGGCAACTTATGATCAATTTCCAAGTAGTCGATGGGTAGCTCCCCGGTTACCTGGCAGTTAGGATTGGCGCAGCGACCGTTTTGTCGTTTGTAAAGGCTTTGCTTAAACTGTTTCCCGTCTTCACTGTCACGCCAAGCATTAAACTGAGTCCGCGCCACCTTCACTGGATCATATTGCGCTTGGATTTTATCGCGATCTTCAATTAACGCAGCCAAAGACGCATCAGTTCGTTTCATTGCCATCAGCAAATTAGCAATGATTTCGTACAACCGATCCATTGACATAAATTTACTGCTTAATGCTTTACTGCTTAATGCTTATCTCACGGCTGACTTCGAGGTATCGTATCGTTGTTGAATTTCCAGCGCATCCAGTTTAAGTGCGGCTAACGATGCATCGGTCTTAGCCATCGCCTTCGTCAATTGCATAACAATGCTACGAAGTTCCGGGTCAGATGATTCTAAGAAAGGAGCTTCGATGACATTTCCCAGCAGTTCTAGCAATGCTGTAATGATCTCCATCAACCGCTCTTTGGTTGCCTGTTGCAAACGAGGGCGTTGGACATAATTTCGGATGGCGATAATCCAATCACTCAAACTGTAAACATAGGAGTTACCCTGCTTACTGACCGGATTTAAGCCTTTTGTCATCACCTGGGTGTGGTATTTAGACATCCCATAAGCTTGTAACTGCTTACGGGTCAATGCTGTAATCATTGGCTTGCGCTCATGCTACATGATTTTGATTGTCCTGTTCATCAGCAATCTGTCCATCAGAAATAATCCGCTCAATTAAGTTGTCTTGGAATCCGAAGGCTTGAGCTTTTGGACAGGATTCGCAATGGGCATCTGGGGTGGGGTGGTGCCGACATCAGGGCGACCTCTAACCGTAGCCAGAACTCCATCTGAACCGAATCTCAACATCTACTGTGGAGTATGCGATCGCACAGCCAATCCACTACATCATCATGCCGAGCATTTGGATCTGGAATGGGAGTTGGGAATCCATCGACTAAATCACGCCCTGCCCCGCGTCATCTCATACTCAGATGATTTAATCTTACTGCGCGGCATCCTGAAACTAGCAAGGATCGGGTGCCTATGCATAACCGCGCATAACCGCGTATAACCGCGTATAACCGCGCATAAATTTCATCCATTTTGGTCAGGCAAGGTGTAAATAGCACCACGTAACTGTCCCCGCTGGATTAAACGACCTTGATCTCGGAGTTTGTACAATAGCCTGGATGCTTGATCCTTGGTTAAGCGACAAAGATCAATCACATCTGCTCTGGTGATTTGTCCATGGTCAGCCACGTAGTTGAGCACTAATTGCTCATTCTGAAGCACTGAGAAACCCTTCTGCCGTGTGTATTCAGCTTTGTGACCTGCCGCCTGGTACAGACCAAGAGCAAGGGTGTATGTGCGGTTGCGAGTCATGCCATGAGCCTGGACTAACCCAGCTTCGTTAAGGATTTCCAGGGTTTTCTTGGCGTGTGAGGTATCCCGTTGAATATGAATAGCGAGTTCCTCTGCACTGAGGCGTTTATTTTCCTTCAAAGCCGCTAAGGTTATCAAACTATCAATGGGCAACGAGGTGCCTTGCTTATTTTCCTCTCCAACAACGAACCGCAAGAAGTCCACATCAGCTTTGGTGGTAGAGAGATTGAGAACAACGCTGTTGTTGTTAGTACGGGTGTAATCTGGTGCAGGTCGGCCAAACCGCAACAGTCCCCGATAGATGCTATCGATGCCACGTCCCGATCGCTCCACAATGCCAATTCGTTTCATTGCGTCAGCAAGGCGGGGGTTACGGGGACGGGGTTCGGTGGTGAGCAAATTTGCCAAGGTCACGCCATCGACTAAACCTCCGGGGTTGCTAATTACAAGTGCTTCATCTTCCAAACGCACATGGACGGCTCCCAGTTGATGATAGTCGCGATGGATGAGGGCATTGGCGATCGCTTCTCGAAAGGCTCCCATATCTACCTTGGGCACCGGAACACGGAACAGCCCGATTTGAATTTCTTGTTCAGGGTTATATGGGCGGAAATTGGTTGCTAGCCAGTCTAGAGCTTTAAGCAAGGGAAACCGTCGAAACTCATTAAACCGAACAGATTCTTGAGCCATGACCTGAAAGGCAAATTCATGAGTGGGCACCAGATCCCGTAAAGAAGTCTCGCGTCCAATAATCAGCAGTCCAGTCAAGGTAGGAATTCGACTGCCATCCGGTTGACGTGCAGTCAAGCCTAAGACCCCATCCAAGGCTTCATCATCCAGTTCTAAGAGCACCCGATCGCCGCCATAGGTTTGGATCGCTTGGCGCAGGCGATCGCGTTCAATTGCGTCAAAGTCATGGAGGGTACTGCCAGGAGTTGGGCAGAGGCATCCAGCAGGCCAAAGGTGGTGGCACGGCTGGCACGATCGTGGGGCAACATGGGCACACATTCGGGGGTGCCGTCGGATTTGAGGCGGCGGCGGACATACACGCCGTTACTGGTGGCAACCTCTCCCTTGGTTTGGGGCACTTGAATCCGAGCAACCGTAATTCCGTCAAGGCTAACAGGTTCGACTTGCACAATGACGGACGGCACAGTACGGGCGGCAATCAGGCCAGCTAAACCTGTCAGGAGTTGATGATCCGGGTGTAAGCCGGTGGGGGTGCGGTCGTCTTCTACGCCTAACCAAAGTTCGCCACCGTCAGTGTTGGCAAGGCAGGCGATCGCCTCAACTAGTTCCCGATCGGAGAGTTTGGCGCGATCGCTCTTAAACTCAACGGTGAGGCTTTCTCGTAGCGGTAAAGCTGGTTCCATCAGCTTGTGGAGAGACAGGAGGAGATTGTTTAGTTTGACAATATGGCTCAAGGTCGAGCAATCTAACTCGTGTTGGATTGAGTTACAAATTGCTTCACCATCTAAAGAGAATTGAGCTTTTCACCATTCTAACTGTAGGGTAGGCATCGCCCACCCTACACTTCTCTGACAATAACTAACCAACACATCGCACAGCCAATCCACTACATCATCATGCCGAGCATTTGGATCTGGAATGGGGGTTGGCAATCCATTGACTAACTCAAAATCACGCCATGCCCCATCATCCCAAGCCAGGAATTCTGGAAATGTCAGGGATGGGAGGATCTCTGTCAAATCTGAGGTCATCACTTTGATGTTACATGTGCTGGGACCCATTCTTTGGATCAACGATGCTGCATTAGATAAAGAGGTTTGAGAATTTTTTCTGCGATATTGTGGCGGACTTGCTTAAGGCGATGGGCATTCTCAGTGAGATCTATCACGTCTTGAACAGCATTGAGAATTTGCTGAGTCTGATGAGGAATAGATTGATCCTTTAGCAATAATTTTCTTATCTGTTGTGCCAGTAAATTGTTGGTCTGAGCTAGTTGATTTTCAACTTGTAGTTTTTTTGTATCTAGCTCACGGTTTAGGTTAATTTTTTCGATAAGTTGAGGTAATACATCATTGGTTAATTCTGAAAGTTGAGAACAAATTTGGATAACTTTTTTTTCCTCAGACGTGCTGAAGAGTGTCCGTGTTATGAATGATTTAAAGTATAGGGCTGTGTCTGGAATTTGGACTTGTAACTTATTGTAGATCAAGTTTAATTGCGCCCTAAGCTCTCTCTTTTCCCTGTAAATATCTTGCGTAAATATATGAAGATCTGTAGCGATTTTTTTACGATTTTCTAATTGAAGGTTGATAGTTTCAATCAATTGAGCATTTTTAGGATTGTCAAATAGCTCAATGTGAGAGGGTAACTGGGCTAGCAATTTGTTAAGCGTGGCATCCTTTTTGTGATATTGAAAGATCCAACCTTTATAATCAGCCCATACATTTAACGATTGAAATTCAGTTAATCGACTAGGATTTAAGCATCCTAAGGCAAATAACCAGTCGTTAGGATAGATGGCTCTTAGCTGCGAGAGTGTATCTAATAAGAGTGTCTCATCACGAACCATGGTTAATCGAACGGTCTCATTTTGACGACGGAGTAACCCACCAATGGCAATGTATTTAAATCCCAGCTTTTTTAATTGTTTATAACAATCAATATACTCTTCAATATCATTTCCTTGAGCAACGGCAACTAACTCAAATCGACACTTTTTTGTTTGATAAGGTTGATAGGCAATTAGAGCATTTTTTGCACTTTCAATAGTAGCTTTAGAGTCCCGAAATACATCAATCATGATCCCAAATTGAACATTCATTCGCTCATAAGTTTGGAATAGTTCTTCATAATTAAGCATTGCTCCATCTTTTCCAAAGATGCCTGAATCACACATTTTAACTGTGTGATTTAGGATGTATCGACGTTTATCGCAGTGATGCCGTTCAAGAGATGTTTGAAAAGGGCAAGGTTGGTTTTGGTTGGCAGCACAGCAACTCAAATTATCGCAGGGATATTCAGCAAAGGCCGTTTGAAAGTTACTGGAGGTGTTGGCATTAGCCATAATCCCAATGGAAACACCAGGGTATGCTTGCAAGGCAAACCCTTTAATAATGTGCAAACTCATTGGACGATCGGCTACAAAAAAGGGAACAAGCGAAGGCCATTGCTTATCCATCATCTGTGTCATTAATATTAAGTTGTTCTCTGATTTGTTGAACTGTAGCTAGAGAATCAGCGATAGGTGTAGGCTCCTGTATTCCTTCTTCACTGTATCGTGGATACACTTTCAACAAAACAGGTGACTGAATTGCAACGCCTGCTACAATAGCACGTCCTGTTCCCAAACTTTTAATCATTTCAAGCTCATCTTTAGACATACTTTCAGTCACAGAGCGAACATATTCCTGATCATCAGGACTTTTCAATTGATGCAATATGAAAGTATTAGATTGTGAAACTACTTCTGGATCAACAGTAGATGGTTTTTGAGATATCAACCCAAAGCCAAGACTAAATTTACGTCCTTCATAAGCTATCTCACGCATAGCTCGACGTGCGAATCTACCTGCAATATCAATATCATCACTAGAAGACCTCGGTATCAAAGACCTAGCTTCCTCTAAGATGAAAAGAATAGGATAAGCGTTGGGTGGATCACCTTTCCTAGAAGTAGCTCGAAAATTGCCAAATTTGAAAGACCTAAAACAATAGGTTACAACGCCATATACTAATGCTTTCCTCAGATTTCCTGACAAGTTAGACAATGACAGACGATAGACAGATTTAGGATTTGCACTCTCCCTACATGCCAATTTATTAAATAACTCCTGTAAATCAGTTGGCACTGCTCCTGATTTAGAAGCATCAGTGTAGATTGATTTGAGAGCATTAAATTTTCTGCTTAAAGCTGCTTTTACGTCTTCTCTTGGATGAGTCTTAGCTGCATCCAATAATCGATCAATATAAGTCAAACCGATTTCAGTTTTATCCAACTTAGTATTCAACCAAGAACGTTGAGGATCAGAAAAATCTTCACCTAAGAAAGCCTCCATTAAATTTATGAGAAAATCTTTGAAAGAATCCCCATAAAATTTAATTTCCGGAAAAATAGTTAAACTTTCAACTAGAGAATATTTAAGAAAGTTACCCCAAGGTTGGGAATATGCAATATTTTCTACTAATTGTTCAGTCACCCTATCACAATGTTCAGAAATGATTCTACGTGAAGGAACATTCTCAGATATTACTGATGTGGTTCTTATAAGACGTTCACAAACCCAATGATTCAATGGCTTATCAGGTACTAGAGGATCCCCATTTGGACGAGTAGGCTCTAGTGGGGAAAGTTTTTGAATAGCAAGTTGTACTGCATGACAATTACGATTTTCAACTCGACACTTGAGGGGATTAGACTCTGAGTCTGTATAAAACAAATTTTTGAAATTCTCTAAGTTTTGATAGTCATCATGTGAATCAAAAATAACCATTCGATGACCACGAGCTAAAAGTTCTTCAAGAAGTTTAGCCGATGTATTGGTTTTTCCAGAACCAGTCATACCAAAAATACAAAAATGTTTAGTAACTAATTGATCAGCATTTAAAGTTACGGGTACTCCACAATTTTGACCAAAAGTATCAATTTCACCTAAGGGTATATACTCAGGTAAGTTTTTGAAGAAAAGATCACGTAAAGTCTCAGGTAAAGGCGTATGAACCTCAGCATTAGGTGCAATCACACGTCGATTCATATCTAAACGACCGTTAATCAATGCACCAATCACACTACATTCTGCCCATCCATAGGTAAACCGTCTTGAGAAATCAAAACCCAAGCCACCAATATCAACAGATGCGGAAATTCCTGCTTGATCACGACTTAAAAGAGGATTTTCTTTACATAAATTCTTGATTCGGGCAATGATACGTTCTCCCTTTACATCAGGGTGCCCTCCATTTGGTGACAATTCAACATAGCTAAATAACAACCGCTCATTATCATACTGTTGATCGAGCATTGCGACGAATTCAGTAGTTGAAGTTTGCTCAAACACACTTCCGATTTTCATTGCAGTCCCTCTCTTTGTAAGTAACCACGAGTCAAACGTCCTAAGACTTGCATAATTGAAACTGGATCGCTAAAACGATTTTGCAAAACGAGATCCAAATATTCCCTTTCAATAATGGTTCTAACTAAACGAGTCGGTGTTCGTGCTAATTTATCTGCATAGTAGAGGATAATCGGCATTCCATACTCTTGATATGGCAAGCTGAGAAGATAAACAGAACCAATGACTTTTTCTGGAGGTCTAAGATGAGGAAGATCGAAATATTCAACTCGAACTGGTTCCCGAAGTGGTGAAGTTCTTACATATGACATTAAAACACGGTAGCCAGGGTGTCCATTTTGTTGAGATTGTGCCGGGAACAAAACACCAAGAATATCTTCAAAATCATTATTTATTCCTAAGCCTTCATCGTTAAGTATCCTTATATAGTCTTTACGAAGACGATAGCGATAGATTTGGACTGGAGTGGTATACTGTCCTTCCGCAAGTAAATAAGAAAATATATTTGAATCTGATAACCTAAGCTGCTCAATAGTTCGTTTAACTTGTTTATAAAGTTCTGGTCGCTGATGAGATTGAGTCGGATACTTAATTCGAGTGGCTTGAAGTGCAGCTTTCAGTGAAGATGAGGTTATTTGTTGACATGCCTGCGGAAGAGAAAATAAAGACGGTAGAACTAGGCGCGTCATTTCTGTGGCCGCAGAAATATCTTCTACTGTCGAAGTTATAGTCACGTCTCTAAGCCGAGAAAGATCAAACAACGATCTCAAAACCCAGAAATACAAGCAGAACCCAGGATAATGCCTATCTTTGATCATTTTCTGAGTTACTTTGTCTCGACTTGGCGGAACAGCTTCTTTAGCGAAAACTTGCACTGTAGCGCACTTTCTAGCACACTGCCGTAAACAGAAATCATTAAACTTATGGAGATTCTTATCGCCGTCTACAATGTCATCCGTATTGAAAGGCAGATTGTACGTTGTGGCTTGGTCTCCCTGAACAGGGGTCACACCTGATGCTGGGGGGTCAAATTCACCAGCATCAGACAAATTAATGTTAAGCAGTTTATGGGCTGTATGGTAGTCAAATGTAATTTGACTAAAACCACCTATGGCTCGAACCAAGGGACCATGCAACACCACAAAAGGTTGTCGCCCAAATGACAATGATGTTAAGGCTGAAACGTATGCAACAAAGTTATTACGAATATAACCAAGTAACTTTATTTCCGATTCAAACGATGCATCTTCCCGAAGTTGCATTCGCATTTCATCAAGAATAGGACCCGCTGCTTCATCTATAGTTCCGTCATGCTGTCGATACATCCGAAATGCAACTGACTTAAGATAAGCCAATGTACTGTGCGGCAATGGAGTCTCAACTATCGATTCGTCAATACCAATTAGTTCTGTTCCTTCTAACAAAGCCTTCAACTTTGGAATATCAAGATGATTGGCCAGTTCACGCACTCCTGAAAAAACGTCTGGCCGTTGTTGCATTTGAACCAGATCGAGAATCTCAAAATCATCAGGACTAATAGATTGAGAACTAGGACTCTCTGAAGACAGAAGAGGAAGAGGAGTGTGCTGTTGTAAAATTCTTGGAAGATCCTTAACAGTAAAATCTACAATTCCTTGAGCAACTGACTGCTGTCGTCTCAGCTCGTCAGAAACTGTTGCAATAATATTCCGAAGTGCATTTAACCGTCCACGATCCCGTGGGGTATAAAGTGGTAGCCCAAGCTGATGCATCTGTTATGGGTCCTGAAAGCCTAAAGGGGATAAGAAATTTTTGAACCTTTATGATGTAACCAAGACTTCAAATTACAAAGGCGTTCACCAATTCGACCTTTGGCAACAATCACATTACACAAGTTAAAAATCTGTTGAATATCTTCCATAGCTAGGTAATAAGCTTGGCCTAATTCTAAATAAACCTCAGTGTAATCAACTTGATTCGCACAGTGTTTTAAGGTTTGAATTACCTGTGATTTCAACTCAACTGCCCGATTGCGATTCATCCGTTGCTCGTAATCTGGGATCAAAGTATTAGCAGCAATCAACCCATACTTGGCAGACAGAATCAATACATCAATGTTCTGGGACAAATAACCCTCTCGTTTCGCCTTTCTCAATACCCGAAAACTACCACCATCGTAACGCTCTATCGCTGGAAGCAACCCAGGATCAGAACGTTTACGCTGAGAACAGGCCACGATCAACAACAAACGATTTGAATCATCCATTTGTCATGCCCGTTCAGATTAGGACCTAATTTGGACTGGCATCACTAAATAGGTCATCTTGGTGCCACCCAGCGGATTCAAAATCACCGGACTGGTGGCGGTATTCAACTGAAGCTGCACCTCATTCGTCGGCAACGCCTTCAGGCCATCCAGCA
>CAZJZR010000030.1:0-14242 GCA_964550475.1 uncultured bacterium | reverse complement strand
CAAGGCAGCATCACGGAAGTTCAGCATAGTGTATATCCCAAAATCAGGCAGCAGACTAGAAGAGTCGCCCTCACCCCCAGGCCCTCTCCCAGTGGGCGAGGGGAGCCAGATTCAAAGTCCCTCTCCCTGGGGAGCTTGTCATTACCAACATCTTCCCCTCATCCCCCAGCCCCTTCTCCCAAGTGGAGAGAAGGGGAGTTTCAAAGTCCCTCTCCCTACTTGGGAGAGGGATTGAGGGTGAGGGCAAGTCTTGCGGCATCAGCGTTTTAAAAATGTTGGTAACGACAAGCCTTGAGGAGAAGGATTGAGGGTGAGGGAAGCGATCGCAGTTAAGACAGGGCAAGGCGAGGCGGCAGGTGTTCGCGGCGTTCCAGGTCGGTGATATCTTCCGCCGCCCGAATCAATTCCACTTCGCCCGACTCGGAAATCAACACCACATTGGGACGATATTCAATGAACTGGAGCCACTGGGTATTGTTGTACGCGCCCACCGTGGACACCACCAGGCGATCGCCCCGCGCCAGTGGCGGCAAGGCAATCTGCTCATGCAGCACATCAATATTCATGCACAGTGGGCCATACAACACCGAGGGTTCCGCCGCACCGGGCACGGGTTGCGCTAACGCCACATCAAAGCGATACCAAAAGCCCGTGAACAGAAGATTCACGCCCGCATCCATCACATAGGCGCGGGTTCCATCTGGCAACCGCTTGGTGCCACACACACTGGTAATCAGCGACCCCGCCTCATCCACCATCGCCCGCCCCGATTCGATAATCAACTTGGGCATGTGACCAGGGCGCAACACCTGCCAAAGCGCATCACAAATCGCATCGGCATACTCATCCATCGTCGGCACCATCACTTCGGCGGCATGGTACGCGCCCTTCAAGCGACTACGCGACGGCAATCCACCGCCAATGTCGATATACTCCATTGCCCAACCGCATTGGGACTCAATTTCGTAGCCAAATTGCACCATTTTTTGCACTTGTCGCGCATAGGCGTTGGGATCCAGAATATAGGTGCCAATGTGACTATGCAGACCATTAATCCGGAGTTTGCCACTGCGGGCAATCCGGCGCACCGCTTCCATCGCCTGTCCCGATTCCAGATTGAAGCCAAAGCGTGACCAGCAGGGTTGAATCCCCGCATCCAGATTCAGCCGGATCCCGACGGTGATGGGGCGATCGCACTGCGCCGCGATCGCTTCTAGATCCGCCACCTCATCCAGGTGATCAATGTTAATCGTGACTCCATCCCGCACCGCTGCCGCCAGGGTTGCCATCGGTTTGTGGGGGCCGTTGAGAATGATTTGCTTGCCCGGAATGCCGAGGGCTTTGGCTTTGTCATATTCCATTTTTGACACCAGTTCGGCCATCGCGCCTTCCTGATGGAAAATCGCGCAGATTGCTTTCAGGTAATTGGTTTTGTACGACCAGCCAAAGGCAACATTGGGATAGCGGGTGGTGAAGGCATTGCGGATGGTGCGAAACTGTCGCCGCAGCGTGCGTTCCGAGTAAACAAACAAGGGCGAACCATACTGCTGCACCAACTGTTCCACCGACACCCCCGCGATCGCGGCTTTAATCCGCTGCTGAGAATGGTTAATTCCGGCAAATTTGTTCATCAAGCCAGTGTGCAACGGACGGATGACGGGTCTTTCGTAGGTCTGCATTAGCGTTCTCCTTGAGTGACGAGGGTTTGGAAGGGAGTTGCGTCGGTCACCAGTTCGTAGGTGTAGCGCATGAAGAGTTTGCCAGCCTCATAAGCGGGCAGGGGGGAGAGTGGTAAGCCAAAGGCGGCTTGCACCAGGCGGGCGGGCAGATTAATCCCGACTCCGGTGGCGAAGTACGTCCAGGCGGGAAAGCGGGGATTGATTTCGATCAGGTACACCGTGCCGTCGCGATCGCTGATGCACTCCAGTTCAAACGGCCCCCGCCACTGGGTTTGGCGCAAAAAGTCCTGCGCGGCTTGCAGTAAACCGGGATGCTGGATGGTCAAGCCGCTCCAGATTTTGCCCAATTCGGTGACACCCATTTTCTTGATGGCGACCAGTCCCAAATCGCCGCCCGCGCCATCGCCGACCCCGACCAGATTTAGTTCAATGCCGCTAACAATGGCCTGCACCAGAATCGGAACGCCCCACTCTGCCGCCAGTTGGTGAAAGCGCGACACCGCTTCTTCCTGGGTAAACACGCGATAGGCTTTGTAATAGGCTCCCTTGATCATCAGGGGGAAGCCGATCTGGGTGGTGGCGTGTTGCAATTCGGCGATCGAGGTGACGGCGATCGTTTGCGGGGTTTTTAAGCCAATCTGGGTGGCGAGTTCCGCCAACTTCGCTTTGTTCCGCAGGGCGAATTGTTCCTTCGTGGGTAAGTAGGTGCGAATGCCCATGTCTGCTAACGCTTGGGCGCAGCGAATATACAGCGGCAATTCCAAATCAAAATTGGGAATCACACAATCGAGTCCAACCTGCTGCTGAATCTGTTTCAGGCGTTCCAGTAACACCTCTGGTTCCGCCGAGGGATAGGGCATGATGTAGCGGCGGTCAAATAGCCAGTCCATATATAGTCCCGGTTCGGTGGCATCATAGGCCAGCCCAATCAGTCGGGGGGACAGGTGCGCCGCTTCCCGCAGGCTGCGGGCAATTCCGGCACCGGGAGCCGGATTATCACAGGCGTTAATTCCCGTAATCGCGATCGCCATATTCATGCGCTCACCCCCATGAAGCCGAGGGTTTGCAGTTGTTGAAAGAAGTCGGCCACATCGCGTTCAATGATGCTATGAGCCACATCAAATTCCTGGGCGATCGCCTGAATAATTTGGGGTTCGGTTTCGCCTAAATTGAGTCGATGCACAATCAAACGGGCACAGCGATTCAGGGTATAGTTTTCACCCGTTGTAGTGTTAAAAGCAAAACCGTCAGGGTTAATGGTGAGAGACGATAATGAAGACATTGGAACCTCTAAATTCAGGATGTGATTCAAGCGAAACTCAATTCAACCGATGGAAATTCCTCAGGTTCAACAGGTTCAATGAGCAACAGGTTCAACTTGTTCAACTTGTTCAAAACCTCAGAGGTTTATCGCTCTTTTCATATTTATGAGAGACAGGCAAGGGGCTTCAGCCCTTTATTCATCGGTTTGCACCGTTTCTCATCCTTGTGAAAATCGCGATCGCCGCATCACGGTATGCCTAACCTTTAGTCAACCCTCTGAGGTTTACGTCCAGCCTGCCAATTAAGGCGCGGAAGGCCGTTGTTTGAATTGCTGAATCACTTGAGCCAGTTGCTCTGAGGTCAAAATCTGCCGTTCTGCCAGCAACGCTTCAAAGCGGTTGTTATCCAGTTGTTGGCGAATCTTCTGGACTTCTTGATATTGCTGCCGAATTTGGGCAATCGAGGCGTTACTTTGGAGCAGCGATCGCAATTTTTGATCTGCCGTCATTAATTGCTGGTGTAATTGATCCCCTTGCTGACGCGCTTGCTGATTCACTTTTTGCAGTTGCGATCGCTGCGCTGCCGTCAAATTCAGATTGCGTGCCCAGGGTGGAGGCGGAATTTCGGTTGCTGTGGGTGGGGTCGGTGGGGATTGGGATTGTGCCACGGCGATCGCGCTGCCCAGTGCCAGGAAACCAACCGCCACAGGTAAGAGGACTACAGTTCGGAGTTTCATCGGATGCGTCTCCATCAATGTCTGGATGATTCGATTAAGTCCGACAAAAATGACAGATTCCATCCGAGTTCGATTACAGTTTTGTAATTTAGCCCACCGAAAATCAGGCATAGAATTGAAGAGAGTTACGCCTCAGCGTCGCTCAGAGCAACGCCTCGCCCCTCGCCTATGCACGTTCTTTATGTTGAAGACGAAGCTAAAATTGCCGACTTTGTGCAAGCCGGACTGAAAGAGCAAGGCTTTCTGGTGGACTATTGCGACAACGGCAATGATGGCTATCAGCGGGCGATCGACCATGAATACGACGTGATCGTGCTGGACATTATGGTGCCGGGAAAAGATGGCTTGGCGATTCTCAAAGGCTTGCGGCGAGCCGGACGCAATACCCCGGTGCTGTTGCTGACGGCGCGCAACGAACTGGACGATCGCCTAGAAGGATTGAACCTGGGTGCGGATGATTATCTGGCGAAACCGTTTTTTGTCGAGGAACTGATTGCCCGGATTCATGCAGTGGTGCGGCGGGTGTCGGGCGATCGCCAAAACCTGCTGGTCGTCGGTTGCCTCAAACTCGACCGGATTACGCGGGAAGTCACCTGTAACCACCACTCGGTGGAACTGACCACCCGTGAATTTAATTTGCTGGAATACCTGATGCGATCGCCCGGTCGCGTCTTCACCCGCACCCAAATCCTGGAGCACGTTTGGGGCTACGACTTCAACCCCAGCACAAATCTGGTCGATGTCTGCATCCAGCGCATCCGCAAGAAAATTGAACCCAATGGCGGCACAGGCTACATCGAAAGCGTGCGCGGCGTGGGCTATTGTTTTCGCAAACCGGATGCCGCCCCGTGAAACGACTATCCTTCCGATGGCGTATTGCGATCCTTTCCTCATTGCTAGCAGGTACCGCCCTGGTGGGGTTTGGAGTCTTTTCCTGGTGGTTGATTTACCAGGCGAAGTTGACGCGCTTGGATAACGACATTAAAACCCAACTGTTGCAGGAATCGGATCAACCGCGTCCCCGTCCCCACTGGCAGTCCTATGCCCCGGCGTTGCAAGTGGCACTGAGTGCGACCGACTCGGCGCAAGTGGGTTTGTGGGTGCAAAATCCAGACGGGCAAACAATCTCGCAAACAATCTATCAATCGCCCACTTGGACAGCGGATTTGCGCCAAGCCGTGACCTTTTTACCGCTCCCCCCCGATACCCATCCCAATAGATTCCGCCCCAACGACAACCTCGATCCCCGTCCCCCGATCACGAGGGGCGATCGCCCGTTACCACCGGATCGCCCGTTGCCCCCAGATCGGCCTTTGCCGCCGGATCGCCCATTTCCCGCCCTCGCCGAGCCAGCTTCCCCCGTAGACATCAACCCTGTCCCCCCCGCCCAACCCCGTCCCCCCCGGCGGGCGCGTCTCACCACCATCACCACCGCAACGGGTACTTGGCGCATCGGCACGATCGCCACCCCTTTTGTGCAACTGGCGATCGCGGTCAATGTGCAAACCGTTTACACCGAAATGCAACCGATTCGGAATGCCTTTTTGATTACGATTCCCTTGATCTTAATCTTCATTGCGATCGGGGCTTGGTGGCTATCGGGACGGGCACTGCAACCGATTCAGGAACTCACCGGAACCCTGCGGAAAGTCACGGCTCAAGGCTTGGATCAGCGGGTGCCGACGTTAAATCGCGATCGCGAATTTGTGGAATTGCTCCAGGTATTTAACCAAATGATGGCGCGGTTAGAACGCAGCTTTCATCAAGCCTCCCGCTTCAGTGCCGATGCCGCCCACGAACTAAAAACACCCCTGGCGATTTTGCAAGGCGAACTGGAACGCAGCCTGCACGCCGCAGAACCCGGATCGGAATTGCAGCAACGCCTCAGTCATTTACTGGATGAAGTGCGCCGCTTAAGCAGCATCATCCGGCAATTGTTGCTGCTGTCCCTTGCCGATGCAGGCCAAATGCGTCTGCATCGAGTCGATGTGGATCTGTCCCAAGTGTTGACTGATCTGGCGGAAGATATCGACTTGTTAGCTCCCGATCTGGCCGTGCAACTCCAGATTGCCCCGAACCTGCACATCCAAGCGGATGCCACCTTACTCACCCAAGTCTTGCAAAACCTGATCAGCAACGCGATTAAGTACAATCTACCCCAGGGCTGGATCCGCCTTGCTGCTGGAACACGCCAGCAAACGGTGTTTGTTACGGTCACCAATGCTTCCCAGGATATTCCCGCCCCGGCGCGATCGCAGATTTTTGATCGCTTCCATCGCGGCGACCCCAGCCACACCCGCCACATCGAAGGCTTGGGCTTGGGACTCAGCCTCGCCCGCGAAATCGCCTACGCCCACCAGGGCAACCTGACCCTCGACCCCAGCCCGAGCGGTCAGACGGCTTTTACGCTGACGTTGCCTGCCTCGCCCCGCATCCAGGCGACTCCCCGCATTCAGGCGACTCACTGACCGCGCTGCCCATCAGCCGTTCTGTCAACCACTACGCTGACTTGAAAAAGCGGATGATTTCCCGTACTTGGTCGAGGAATTGGCTGTCGGCACTGAGTTGGGCGATCGCCTGTTGAGCTTCTCGTCCCAGGCGATTGTGGTCGGCGGCATTGGTTACCCGCAACTCTTCCACCGCTGTCGCCAACTGCGTAAGCTGGGTTTGGGTGGCTTCCCATTGCCGTTGTTGTGCCGTTGCCCAGGAGGTGGGACTGTCGGCATCCAGTTGATCCACTACCCCTTGCAGCGTGTATTCCATCTGGGTTACCCGTTGACGCAATTCCTGCACATCGTCGCGGGGATAGGTGAACTCTTGCCGAATCATCGCCAGGCGGGTGGCGAGGTATTGATAGGTTCGCACCGCTGGACGCAAGGCCGTTAGCAACAAGGCCGCTCCGGAACTGATGTAACCAATTTGGCTGATCCCTGTTGCCGCTAATGCATACAGGCCAAGGGCAGAGGCGACGTGCAGGGCGATCGCAATCAGCAGCGATCGCTGGGCAACTTGCTGGGCATAGCGGGTTTGCTTGGCATCCACCTGAATCCCTTTCTCCACCGAGAATTCCGCTTCCGCCAGCACCTCCTTCGCCTGGAAGAAAATATTCCACGGTACGGTCACAATTGCCAACAACCACCAAAAACTGGCGGCACCAATCACCCAATCCAACAAATTGCCCGCCGGAATCGCAAGCCAATGCAACACCCCAAACGCACCCAACACCAGAATCACCAAGCCAACCGTCAAGCCCAAAAAGTTAAACACCATGGCTCGTTTCCCAATCCCTTGTCTGACATGACTCTTTCATGCTGGAAACTGACCAGCCAAATGTGACAGTCGATTGTGCCAGTTTGCCGTCTGGGTTATGGGAAGGCACTACAGCACCAAGACTGCACACAGAAACCTGAGTGAGTGTAACCATTCACATCTCTTCAGGGAAAAAGTGTTGCGGGCTGTGCCCGCTTGTTCCTCCCCTGACGGGGCTACCGTGTATACACAAGTTGAAACTGCTGTCGCGGAGGGCTGTTTAGCCCCCTAAATCCCCCAATTCTGGGGGACTTTGAATTTCTGTTCCCCCAGAATTGGGGGCTAGGGGGCGGCTCGCCATTGGCTCTGACTAGATTCGATCACTTATGTATACACGGTAGCCTGACGGGGAGTGAACGGTTCCGAGTGAGTTGTTTGCAGTTGTACAAAGAAAACTGATTCTGGACAAGCTCTATGGCTAGTCTGAGCGATGCGCCCGCTCCAACTCTTCCTGGTGTGCGGCTAAGCACATGGCTGGACAAGGGTTAAAGGTGAAGTAAAAGCTTGCGCCTTGGTTGGGGGAGCCGTTTGCCCAAATGCTGCCCCCATGGCGATGGATAATTCGCTGCACGATCGCCAGCCCAATGCCTGTGCCTTCAAAGTCGCGTTGGGAATGTAACCGTTGGAATGCCCCAAACAGTTTGTTGGCGTAGTCCATCTTAAAGCCCACTCCGTTGTCTTTGATAAAGATGATTCCGTCTGGCAAACTGCCGACTTCAATCCGGGGTGTGGGGTGATTGCGACTGAATTTGACCGCATTGCTGAGCAAATTGGTGATCACCTGTTGCAAGAGGATGGGATCACCATTCAGGCTGGGCAAATCGCCAATCACAAATTCCACTGGATGGTTGGGGTCTAGTGATCCTGAGCCTTGGAGCAGGGCGATCGCCTCCTGCACCAGCGTCCGTACCGACACCGACTGATGCACCATCGCTTGCCGACTGACGCGCGAAAGGGTGAGCAATCCATCAATTAACTGCGCCATTTTCTGGCTGCTAGTCTCAATCACGTTCAGGTAGTGATCAACTTTGGACTGCGCCAGAACTACCTTGTGACTGTGCAATTCCTGCCGGAGGGCATTGGCAAACCCATGGATATGCCGCAGAGGGGCACGCAAATCATGGGACACGGAGTAGGAAAACGATTCTAATTCGTGATTGGTGGCGGCAAGTTGGGCAACGGTTTGTTGGATTTTTTGTTCCGCCAGTTTGCGATCGGTAATGTCCAACGCTGTGCCAATGATTTGCACCACCTCACCGTTGGGCGCGTAAATGATTTCCCCCCGTGCCAAAACATACACCACTGTCCCGTCCGGGCGGAGGATGCGATGCTCGAAGTCGTAAGGTTGCTGGGTGGCGATCGCCGTGGCTAGGACTTGTTCAAAGGCTTGCCAATCTTCGACGGAAATATACTGGCGCAACTCGTCATAGGTGGGCGTGCCCAACGCTGGGTCGCGATTGTACATCCGGAACACCTCATCCGACCAGCTAATTTTGCCCGTCTGGGGGGAAAATTCCCAACTGCCAAGTTTGGCAATCCGCTGTGCCATTCGCAAGTGGGCTTCCCGTTTACGCAGCAATTCTTCCGCCTGTTTGCGCTCGGTAATATCATTCACCATGCCCAGCAGGTGGGTAATCTCCCCAGCGGGATTGCGGAGAGCCGTTGTGGTCAGATGACCGATGATGCGATCGCCATTTTTTTTGATGTACCGTTTTTCGATTTGATACGCCTGCACCTCACCGTTGAACAGAGCCGTGGCGTGGGGGCGTTCGGTTTCCCAGTCTTCAGGAACCGATAGTGTCACACAAGAGGCTAGGTTTAATAACTCCGCTTCGCTATAGCCCATCAGGCTGCAAAAGGCTTGGTTCACTGCCTCGAATTGGTAAGTTTGCACATCGGCAACGGCAATGCCAATGGGTGCGAAGTCAAAAAAGCTGCGAAATCGGGCTTCACTGGCTTGCAGGTCAGCGGTGCGTTGGGCAATCCGTTCCTCCAGTTGCTCGTTTAACCCTTGTAACGTCCGTTCGATCGCTTTGCGCTGGGTGATATCTTGGCCAATGCCAATGGAGCGACCATCGGATAGGCGAATTTGCGCCCAACTGGTATCTAACACACGTCCATCCCGCACCCGGGTCTTAAAATCCTTCCAAGTGGAATCAGCGGCGATGATATGCTGACGCACCTGTTGATAGTCAACGGGATCGGGGTAGCATTCCCGCAATACATCGATGGTTTGGAACTCACTCCGTTGCCAGCCCACCACCCGTTCTAATTCGCGATTGATCAACAGAATTTCCCCTGTAGCAGAGTACAGTCCCACCATGACGGGCAGGTGATCAAACACCGTTTGCAGGACTTCCTTTTGCTGCCGCAGTTCGGTTTCGGTCTGTTTGCGATCGCTAATATCCAGATCCACGCCAATCATCCGCACCGGGGTACCGTTGTCGTCATAAAACACCTTACCCAAGCAGTAAATCCACCGAACCGATTGATCGGGCAACACAATGCGGTACTCATCCCGTAATTGCCCCGTTTCCAAAGCCGTTTGCGAGACTTGCTCAACGATACCCAAATCATCCGGATGCACCCGACTCAAAAACGTCTCTCGCTTACCATCAAAACTACCGGGGGCGAAGCCAAACAGCCGTTCTGATTGTTCCGACCACTGTTCCAGACCAGTTAGCAAATCTGCTTCCCACAGCCCCATGTTGACCGCACTGAGAGCCAACCGCATCCGTTCTTCGTTTTCTTGCAGGGCAATGGTACGCTGAACCACCCGCAATTCCAGTTCCTGATTCAGTTGGTGCAGTGCCATTTCCACCTGTTGGCGATCGCGGATTTGTTGCTCCAGTTGTTGATTCGCCTGTTGCAGTTCGGCTTGGATGGTTTGCCATTGCTTTGCTAAACGCTGGTTGTGCCAGCCCCACAACCCGATGCCGCCCACCGCTGCCCCCACCAGAACAATCAGTAACCCTAAACCAACTCGACTGCCGGGCAGGGGCAGGACTAAAACCAGGGGTTGCAGAATCTGTTGCGGCCAACAGGCTGCTGCTGTTGGGTTGTCTAATGCCCCCAGGGGTGTAGTGGGCGGGACTGTGAATGGCACTGTGAATGGCACTGTGGCAATAACCGGAACAGGGCTGACGGTAGGGGCGATCGCCGCACTGTTGCCCACCGCGAGTGCGTCCGCTGCGTTACACCAAGTCAGGCCCAACAGCAGCAGTGCAACCACCCACCAACGGAACCGGAGGGGGACAGAAAAGAGAGTCCAGGCTTTCATGAGGCAAATCGGGAGATGGCAACTTCTGGAATAACAGGGAACGGTTACGGCGGAACAATCCGCTGCGTTCTCTCCCCAGATTGCCATATTGATCAGAGATCCGGGGATCTGCAATCCGCAATCGGCAATCCTAATCCCATTGCTGCCATAGCCAACGGGGGAACCAAAAGGGATGCAGCCAAGTGGGTTTGGCGGCTAGGGGGAGGTGCTGCGATCGCCACTGTTGCCATGCGATCAACAACCACAGCGATTCCCCAATCCGTCGCCCCTGGCTGATCCGCCCCACCTGTCCCGCCACCAATCGCGCCGCCAAATCCGGTTGCCACATCCCCTCCGCCTGTAATACTGCCGGATTCAGCCACCGTCCCAGGTCATGCCACCACTCGCCGAGGCACCACGCCGTCAGCGGTACGCCCATGCCGCGCTTGCGCCGCCAAACAATTTCCGGCGGTAACCAGCCGTCCACCGCCCGTTTGAGAATGTACTTTTCGCACGCCCCTTGTAAGCACAGGTCGCCGGACAACCGGAAACTCCATTCGGCCAAGGCCAGGTCACAGAAGGGCGATCGCAGCCACAGTCCATGGGCGATCGCCAACTGGGTGGCGCGGGGGTGAATATTTTGGGCACCTTTGAGCAGCAATCCGGCGCGGCGGAGGCGATGCAGCAGGCCATGGGTGTAGCGGGGATCGAGGGCAGTGGTTAACCATTGTGCTGGATCGATAGCGGCAAATTGGCTGGCTATGGTTGGTTGAAACACCTGGGATTCATAGCCCCAGAAGCGGTGAAAGGTGCGGAGGTAGTGCTGGGCAAAGGAGGCGCGACTGTCTGGGGCAGCGGCTTGGTACACCCCAGCGGCAATCAAGGGTTTGTTTGTCCATCCGGCAAACAGTTGATCGCCGCCTTCGCCATTGAAGACAATCTGCACCTCCTGACGGGCGGCTTGGTGCAGCAAATACAACGGTACGGTCACGCCATCGCCAAACGGCTGATCCAACGCCGCCATGGTGGGAGCGATCGCCCGTCGCACTGCACGGGGACTGGCCTCCACCCGCGTGATGGGAATCCCCAACCACTCCGCCACCTGTGCCGCATAGGGGTATTCCGACTGTTCCCCATCGCCAAAGTCCAAACTGTAGGCGCGCACCAACAACCCCGCCTGCACCAGCAACGCCGCCACCGTCGCCGAATCCAGTCCGCCGGAGAGTAACACCCCCACCGGGCGATCGCCCACATCCCTGATCTGACGGGCAACGGCTTGCTTCAGCAGCGTTTGTAGTTGGGCGATCGCCACCGCCTCATCAGCAATCTCCGGCTGGTTCTGCTGCCATTCCCACGTTGGTTGCGTGTCAACCACCACCACAGTCCCGTCTGGCTGGAGTGCCCAGGTGTGACGCACGCCAGCGGGTACAGCCTGAATCTCGGTGAACGGGGTCAAGGGGGTGGGGATGTAGGAAAAGCAGCTATAGCCGTAGAGGGCGGCGGGGTTGAGCGTCAGGGCGGTTGGTCGTAACCGCTGCAACAGGGACAGGCGGGAGGCGAACCAAATCAGGGACTGCACCTGCATCCAATACAGGGGCACCCGACCAAAGGGTTCGCGCCCCAGGGTGAGGCATTCGGGCGGGGATTCCGGCAGGCTTGCAGCCATCGCCTCACCGTTGTGGGACGATTCCAGACGCACCCAAGCATCCGGCCACCACTCGCCATTCAGTTCGCCATTCCATTCAATCGTCGGCAGTCCAGCAGCGGAGAAGCTGGCTAGGGTGCCATCGGCCAACGGTGCGGGGCGGTGTTGCCAAGTGGGGTCGGGATCAGTCTGGATCAGTTGGGTCAGCGATCGCGCTGCTGCCTCTCCATCCCCCGCGCCCCAGTAGCCCACAAACTGCTGATCCGCGATCGCTACTCCGACAATTCGCGCCAATGCCAACCTCTCTCAATCATTGGTTCACGTTATCAAGGGTTCACGTTATCAAGGCATCCAGGTGGCTGGCGTTAGTTGGGTGTGGGTGGCGTGGGATACAACAGGATTTTGTAGGTGTCGGGGGTGGGGGAAACAGCCCGTTCGACAGCGGCGGCCAGGTCTTGGAGTGGTAGGCGATCGCTGATCAGTGCGTCCACGTCGATGCGCTGGTTGAACACGATATCAGCGGCTAGGGTTTGCAACCGATAGGAGGAACTGTAGCTGCCCATCAGATCAATTTCCCGCCGATAGAGAATATTGGGGTTGATTGGGATTTCCACCTCGTCCGGGAATTCGGCAAAGAAGAGGATTTTGCCACCTTTGCGGGTGCAGTCGAGGGCTTGGAAGAAGGCTTTGTCACTGGGAACGGCCAGCAGGCTGGTGTCTACGCCTAAGCCGTTGGTCAGGGCGGCGATTTTGCTCACCAGGTCAGGATCACGGGCATCGAAGGCGGCTTCGGCACCCACCTGCAAGGCTTTCTCGATCCGGCTGGGGATTAGGTCGGTGGCGATCGCCCGTGCGCCAAAGTGCCGAATCAGCATGATGAACATCAAGCCAATTGGCCCTGCCCCGGTGACCAACACCGTTTGACCGGGGGCGACTTGAGCTTTTTTCACCGCCTTGAGGCAGCAATTGGTCGGTTCGACAAAACTGGCCTGCTCAAAGGTCACACTGTCGGGGATCTTCATCAAGCCGCCATTGCGAACAATGTGCCCCGGCACTTTGACATACTCAGCAAAACCGCCGCCGCTGGGGGTAAAACCTGCGGTCGTGGTGACGTTTTTGTACACGTCACACATGGAATAGCTTTCGTTGAGGCAGTAGGCGCAGTGCATACAGGGGATGTGGTGCAGCACGATGACGCGATCGCCCACTTGCCAGTCGCTGACATCGGATCCGGTGGCGGCAATGCTTCCCGCTGTTTCGTGCCCAAAGATCCGGGGTGGTTCGTACAACGGATAGAGGATTTTCTTAATATCCGATTGGCATAAACCCACGACTCGCACCTGCACCAGCACCTCATCGGCGGCTAGCTCCGGCACGGGTACCTCTTCGTAACTGAGCTGATTCACCCCACGAAACACTTGCGCTTTCATTTCCACTCCCCTTCACTGCGATCGCACCCCCCACGTTGGGCTGGGATGCCTATGGACTAACTTGCAGAGGAGACGGTGCAACCTCCGCCACTCCGTTGTCATTAGTGTACAGCAGGGCGCGTTTGGGGCCGTGGATGGGGTCTTCGACAATAATGGTTTGGTCGCGGCTGGCACCCAAGGAGACGATCGCGATCGGCACTTCCACCAATTCAGCCAAGAACTTCAGGTAGTTCAACGCCGCCTTGGGCAGATCGTCGAGGGAGCGGCAATGCTCGGTGGACTGTTGCCAACCGGGGACGGTTTCGTAAATCGGTTTACAGAGGGCAAACTGGCGGGAATTGTTGGGGAAGTGGTCGCAGCGTTCACCTTCGATTTCGTAGGCGACGCAGACCTTGATTTCCGGTAAGGTGTCCAGCACGTCCAGTTTGGTGATGGCTAAACAGTCCATGCCATTAATCCGCACCGCATAACGACCAATCACCGCATCAAACCAGCCACACCGCCGCTTGCGTCCGGTGGTGGTACCAAATTCTGCGCCGCGATCGCACAACAGTTCGCCCATTTCGCCATCCAGCTCGGTGGGGAATGGCCCTTCGCCAACGCGGGTGGTGTAGGCTTTGGCGACACCAATCACCCGGTCAATCATGGTCGGCCCAACGCCTGCGCCGATGCAGGCTCCCCCCGCCACAGGATTGGAGGAGGTAACATAGGGATAGGTACCGTGATCCAAGTCCAGCAAGGTTCCTTGGGCACCTTCAAACAAAATGTTGCGGCGATGCTGGATCGCATCGTAAATCTTCAGGGAGCAGTCCACCACATGGGGACGCAACCGCTCGGCATAGCCCAAATACTCGTCAATTACCGCTTCTGGATCGAGGGGCGGCAGGTCATACAACTTCTCTAGCAGGACGTTTTTGTAGG
>CAZJZR010000029.1:3224-14361 GCA_964550475.1 uncultured bacterium | reverse complement strand
TAGCCCGTGGTATCCGACAATGCGCCTATTCCGCCAAACGATCCCAGGGGATTGGGCAACGGTGATGCAGCGGGTGGTCGAGGCGTTGGGGCAGATGGAAACCCTACCGACTTGCCCGCAACTGCCCGCAGGCCGCATTTGCCTCTAACCCACGGGAATACCGCACACTAACGGCGATGTGGTGCTGCTTCAGCCGCTTCACAAAGGTTTGGATGCGATCGCGATCCGGTCGCTGATAGTCGGCTTCGTTAATTGGATTGTAGGGAATCAGGTTAACGTGACTTTGGAAGCCACCGACCGCCTGAGCCAACTCGACTGCGTGTTCTGGGCGATCGTTAACGTCTGCTAGCAGCACGTACTCAAACGTTACCCGTCGCCCAGTCAAATTAACGTACTCACGGCACTCTTGCAGCAAAGTAGTCAGCGGATAGTGATGGGCACTGGGGATTAGCCGTTCCCGCAACGTTTGGTTAGAAGCGTGTAAACTCACCGCCAATGTGACCTGTAATTGGTGCTGAGCCAAGCGTTGAATATGGCCAGGAATGCCGACGGTGGAAAGGGTAATGCTGCGTTGACTGATACCCACATCTTGGTTGAGGCAACGAATGGCAGCGAGGACGTTATCCGTATTTAATAACGGTTCCCCCATCCCCATAAACACAATGTGGCTAACCCGTCGCTGAAAATCCTGCTGCACCGTCAGGACTTGATCGACAATTTCGTGGCAAGCCAAGTTGCGGGTAAAGCCGCCCTTACCTGTGGCGCAGAAGTCGCACGCCATCGGACAACCGACCTGAGATGACACACACACCGTCATGCGGTCATCGGAGGGAATGCCCACGGTTTCAATAATTTGGCCATCCGCCAGCCGGAGCAGGTATTTTACCGCTTGGTCAGGGGCAGCAGCGCGATAATGCACCGTCGATCGCCCCACTGGCACATCTGCCACAACCTGCCGCCATGCTTTGGGGAACACAGAAATCTCTTCCAGACTGCGTGCCCCTTGTTGGTACAGCCATTGGTGTAGTTGCTTACCACGATAGGCAGATTGCCCCTGTTGCTCAATCCAGCGGGTCAGTTCAGCCTGCGATCGCCCCAGAAGGGGATGGGCGATCGTGACTGCCGCATCGGGCAACTCTGAGCCAGATTCCAGTTTGATCGGATCAGCCGCCTGAGCATTCTCTGAATTCCGGTCGGTGGTGGGGAGTGGGGAGGGCATGACTGATTCACCTGATGGGCTGGCCAACCACTGAATGGCAGGCTCTGCATTCTATCTTACTGGCTGCGACGTAACCATTCACAGTTCCCTTGGTAAAGAGGGTTGCGGGCTACGCTCACTGCTGCTCTAGGGAGTGAACGGTTACGGTTACGACGATCGCCCGATGCAGCGACTTAACTCAGCCGTAAATCATTAGCAAACCTGATGACACCCCCCAGAAACTGTGATCAATCATTGCGACTAAAACCGTCGGACACTTGTTAGAGTGTTAAGAATAGTAACAAGTTTTGCCGTGGCTGGGTTGGCGTAAATAGTTTGCCGTAACTGTCTGCGATCGCAGTTTGCCTGCACAGTTGCAAAGTCATTATGTGAATTCAGATTATATGAATTCAATTGTCACAACCTAATCGCAACGGCTGAATTGATGACTGCTTGAATGGTTCACCAATCACTGTACCTGTTTTACCTATGGGGTTTTCCGTCGCTACAGATCTCCGCCAGCCTGTTCAGTCTGACCCTTGGTTTGTTCCCCTCGGTAACGGCATCCGTTTCGGTGATACTCTGCCAACTGGATGGTTGACGATCTCACAATTGTGCGATCGCTCCCATCGCCGCACATTCGCCAATCTCACTGTTACCAGCCCACTGATCATTGTGGTCGGTGTGACCGGAGTTGGCAAAACCACTACCCTGTCTGCCCTGAGCCACTACGGCTGCGACTTCAGCCTATTACCAAATCGACGGGTACTAACCGACCATTTGATCATCAGTCAACTGCAACGGCAGGATGGCCAAGTGCCCCACCCCGTTGATCGCGTCACCCGACTCGCCTACACCCGTCGCTACCGCCAAGATTATCCCGGTGGGATGGCGCATCTCCTCGGTCAGGTGCAGGTGAACCCAACCCAAATTGCCGCACCCTTAATATTTGACGGGTTACGGGGTGAGAATGAGGTGCGGTATGCTGCCGCCGCATTGCCCCAAGCTACCTTTGTGGTGCTGGATGCACCGGATCTGGTACGGTTACAGCGGTTGCTCCATCGCGGCGATCCATTTGATCAAGTGACAGTGCAAAACCGATTGACCGCGCCAGTCAATCATCAGCCAACATCAGATCCTGGCGATCGCGGTTTTGCGGCTCTAGGGATTCCAGAGGCCAAGCAGGTATTTGATGCCCATCAGGAAGCCGCGATCTTAAACTGGGTGCATACAGGCCACGTCATGCCGGATGAACTGCGTGCCAAGTTAAAGATTGTCGTGGAAGAACGCCGCAATTACGATCCCCAGGCGACCATTCATACCCTGAAGCAGGTGGCAGGCGATCGCACTTTAATCATTGACACCACCCGCCAAACTCCAGAACAAGCCGCCCAACGGATTAGCCAGTGGATTCAACCTGGGAGGCTCCAACCAAATCCAGCACCTCTCTATCCGTTAGTCCACGCTTGAGGCTGACGGAGCGATCGCGCACCTGTTCTAGCAACAGACGTTCTGCATCCTTGGATAACTCAATGCCGTAATGTTCGAGAATGTGGTGCAAGCCGTGGGTGCCAGAATGTTTGCCCATGACTAATTGATGCTCTAAACCCAACTCTTCTGGGGCAAAGGCCGCGTAGGTGGCCGGATTTTTTAAGATGCCATCGGTATGAATGCCCGATTCGTGGGTGAACACATTTTGACCGACAACCGCTTTCCACGGCGGGATGGTGTTACCCGTTGCCTGTTGCACCAAACGAGAAAGACCCGGTAAATGACGGGTGATAATCCCCACATCGACTTGATAAATATGCTTCAGAGCCATCACCACCTCTTCCAGAGCTGCATTGCCAGCCCGTTCTCCTAGACCGTTGACGGTGGTGTTAACCGACATGGCTCCAGCCCTGAGTCCCGCGATCGCGTTGGCAGTCGCCATGCCCAAATCGTCATGGGTGTGCATTTCCACTGGAATGCTGAGGTGTTGTACCAGATGACTCACCCGCTCATAGGTGAGGAATGGGTCAAGAATACCCACGGTGTCGCAGAAGCGAAACCGCTGCGCCCCCCATTCCGCTGCCTGTTGCGCCACATCCACCAAAAAATCCGGCTCAGCCCGTGACCCATCTTCGCCACCTACGGAGACAAACAAGCCATGATCAGTGGCAAAGCTGAGGGCTTGATGTAATCGGACGAATACCTGTTGACGATCGCCGCCAAACTTCGCCCCAATTTGCACCTCTGACACGGGAATCGAAATGTGGACACGATCTAACCCACAAGCGAGGGAGGCTTGGATGTCAGCGACCACCGCCCGATTCCAGCCCAACAATTTGGCATGTAACCGTAAGCCGACAATTTCGCGAATCGCCATGGCCTCATCTCGCCCCATGATGGGAATGCCCACTTCGATTTCGTGTACCCCAATCGCGTCCAAACACCGAGCGATCGCCACCTTCTCAGCCACCCCAAAAGCAACTCCGGCTGATTGCTCTCCATCCCGCAGGGTGGTGTCGTTGATCCGCACGGCTGGGCTAACTCCATACATGGCTGAACACCTTTCCCGATCAAGCGTTAGGTCTATGTTCACCATACGCTGTTGGTTTGAATGCCCAGCGTTTCTAGCTAAATTTCTTAAGCCCCTGTTCCGAAACCTGACTCCTAGCGATGGTCACCCATTTGTCGATTCAACTTGCAAAATCCGAAATACCGCCGCGATTATAGCCGCTTGCGGTGGAGTGGGCTATGCCTGCTCCACTCAAACCCTTAACTAATAGTGTCTTGGGCGATTTGGCTATACCTCATAAATATGGGAATTGCTATATCCTTGGTCGTTATGTTGGAGGATGATTGTCCAGCTTTCATCCATCGTTCTTCCATCCCTCTTCCATCCCTCTTCCATCTCTCCGTCATGTCTATCACCGTTACCTACAGTCCCGCCTACACGCTGGTGCCCACTTACGAGTGCTTTAACCGCTGTACTTACTGCAACTTCCGTGCCGATCCGGGCACCAGTCCATGGTTGACCGTGGAGGCGGCGACGCGGGAATTACGGTTGCTGCGCGATCGCGGCATAGTGGAAATTTTAGTATTGAGTGGCGAAGTGCATCCCCATAGCCCACGGCGATCGCTGTGGTTCCAGCGCATTTACGACCTTTGCCAACTGGCTCTGTCACTGGGATTTCTGCCCCACACCAACGTGGGTCCCCTCAGTCGGACAGAACTGGCGCAACTGGCGACAGTAAATGTGTCGATGGGATTAATGCTGGAGCAACTCACACCCCAGTTATTACAAACGGTGCATCGCCACGCTCCCAGTAAACGACCGGAGGTGCGATTGCAGCAATTGGACTGGGCGGGAGAGTTGCGAATTCCCTTCACCACCGGATTGCTGTTGGGGATCGGTGAAACCATGACCGATCGCGAAGTTACCTTACGGGCGATCGCGGACTGTCATCGGCAATGGGGACACATCCAAGAAGTGATCCTGCAACCCCATAGCCAAGGCACTCGCCAGCTAGACAACCAAGGAAACTTTTCCGGCCAAGAACTGGTCGAAGTGGTCGTGATGGCGCGGCGGGTGTTGCCCGATGATATCGCTATCCAAATTCCCCCCAACTTGATTGAACAACCCGACATTTTGTTGGCTTGTTTGACCGCAGGGGCACGGGACTTGGGCGGCATTGGTCCTCACGATGAAGTCAATCCTGACTATCCCCATCCGCACCTGGCTCAACTGACCTCTCTGCTCGCCGCCCACGGCTGGCAACTCCAACCCCGATTACCCGTCTATCCCCAATACGACCCATGGTTATCGGCACACTTACAAGCCAGGATTCATAGGCAACGATCGGCGATCGCCGCTGTACCTCAGTCCCCGTTTACTCCTCCAGGGGAGAAGTGGGTGTAGCCCCCAATCTACTTTGCCGAGGGGAATCTGCCTGGTAATGTGCGTCAGATCACTTAAATTTGATGATTTATTGCAACCGATATCCCTCGAAAAATCACTTGTCAACTTTGTTTCTGTCACGGGAATGACACGAAAAATTGTTGATAGTAATAGTATCAGCGTCCTGGAAATCGAATGAAGATTATGCAACCCTCTACGATTTGTCTTCTCCCTAATGCCGTCTCCGATATGTTTGCTCAAGTTAGCAATTCTGGCAAACTCACCCAAACCGATCGCTACGGTCTTATGGCCGCCATGTTATCTGAATCGTTGGAAAATGAAGACCGGGAAGCGATCGAACGGTTACTGTATGCGGTTCGTCGGGGTCGGTTATCGGTTGAATAATTGGTAATCGGTGATTGGTGACTGGTGATTGGTGATTGGATGGTAATTGGTGATTGGATAGAGTTCAGTTTGATGTTGGTGATGAGTGCGATCGCAAACTTGCCCTATGGGATCGCCTGACACCCCAAGGTAATGCCCCAGGTGCCGGATTGCAGACGCGGCAATTCTGCCCCCACTGACCGAACAGAAGGAGCACCCTACAACCAAGCTCCTATGTTCCGTCCAAGTCTTTAGGATTTCAAGACTTTAGCCTGGATTATTCACGACATTCTACACGTCGAGCCGTAGGGGTAATCCCCCCGTGGTTGCCCCGTAGATCTCGCGGTGAGATAGAGATCTGGGTGTAAACCGCTAAACCCTACATTGGGCGGAAGGGCACCGCCCCTAAGGGTTTCGACGTTTTTCCGTAAATTGTCATGAATAATGCAGGTGAGGACAAGACTTGTAACTGCCCAGGTACCTATTAAGGACGCGGGCACCGCGCCCCTACAGACCGCACACAGGATGGCCATGTAGGGGTGCCCCCATACGGATTGCCCCTGGTGATGCCCAATGCAAATGCCTGCTATTTGTTCAGAACTGGACTCAATCCTTGAACAAATCGCAGGCAAGCAATCAAAATATTCAATATCATTAGGCTGCCAGTCTCACCAAAATGGGTAAGTCAGTCAACCAAAACCCCCGACGTAAGTATTCAGGTAGCCGAATCTAGGGCGCGGAAACCGCGCCCCTACACACCGAACAACAGATGGAATTGTAGGGGTTGGGTTCCCCAACCCTTTTAGATCGAGCAATCAAGCGTTGATCAACCTGAATCGTTACCCCCCGACAACTGAGACCAGTTGTTAGAACAAGCCCAAGGTGAGGGACTTGTCGATGGGGAAGGTCGCGCCTACACCCAACCAAATGGTAAACAGTGTGCCAAACAGGAACACGGCCATGGCCAGGGGACGGCGGAAGGGGTTCTGAAACTTGTTCACGCTTTCGATGAAGGGAACCAGCATCAGCAACAAGGGAATGGAACCCATCAGCACAATACCCAACAACTTGTTAGGCACAGTCCGCAGGATTTGGAAAACGGGGAATAAGTACCATTCCGGCAGAATTTCTAACGGAGTGGCAAAGGGATCGGCGGGTTCACCAACCATAGCCGGGTCTAGCACTGCCAGACCAACACAGCAACAGATGGTGCCCAAAATCACCACAGGGAAAATATACAACAGGTCATTTGGCCATGCTGGTTCCCCGTAGTAGTTGTGACCCATACCCTTAGCCAACTTGGCGCGTAGGGAGGGATCAGACAAATCTGGCTTCTTAATGGTCGCCATAGTTACAACGGTTCTCCTTTTGTCTCAGATTAGCAAAGGACGCTAATGTTTCTAGGAAATGGTTCGGAACGGCATTTAGGGTAAGACTCAGCGATCGCCCAACCCAAATCTCAGGAAAAGCCCACCGTAGGAAAAGCCCACCGTGGGAATCAATGTACCAGGATTTTTAGAGGGGGCCGGAAATACCCTGCTTACGAATCATTAAGAAGTGCAGCAGCATGAAGACAGCGATCAACCAAGGCAGCACGAAGGTATGCAAGCTGTAGTAGCGAGTCAAGGTGCCTTGGCCAACGCTAGCACCACCCCGCAACAGTTCGACAATCAGAGAACCGACCACCGGGATCGCTTCAGGCACACCGGACACAATCTTCACCGCCCAATAGCCGACCTGATCCCAAGGCAAGGAGTAACCGGTTACACCGAAGGATACGGTGATCACGGCCAGCACCACACCCGTCACCCAGGTCAATTCGCGCGGCTTTTTGAAGCCACCCGTGAGGTAAACCCGGAAGATGTGCAGGATCATCATCAGCACCATCATGCTGGCAGACCAGCGGTGGATGGAGCGAATCAACCATCCAAAGTTCACCTCAGTCATTAAATACTGCACGGAGGCAAAGGCTTCGGTGACCGTCGGTTTGTAGTAGAAGGTCATGGCAAATCCAGTGGCAAACTGGATCAGGAAGCAAACTAGGGTGACTCCCCCCAAGCAGTAGAAGATATTAACGTGAGGTGGAACGTACTTACTACTGATATCGTCCGCGATCGCCTGGATTTCCAGACGCTCCTCGAACCAGTCGTACACTTTTGACATGAATCTAAGATTCCTAAAAATGATTGCTGTTCATACAAAATGTAACATAGTGCCTGACTGGATTACAGCGTGTCTGTAGAGGAATCCGTAATTCTCAGTCTGGTGATCCCATGGATCAAGGAGTGGTAATTCCAGCAAACGTAGACTGGATAAGGATAATTAGGTTAATCACTGACCCGATTGAAAATACTCGCTGGAAAAATTAGCCCAGACTGTGGCTCTGGCAATTTCTTTAAAGTAGCCATGAATTATACCTAACCCAATCCGCGATGGATGTACGCCTTGGTAGCCCCCAGGAAATTTTTCATAGTAAGTTTTTTATCCAGCACGTTTCAGGTCAATTCAGTAGAACAAGGGGCTTAAGCCCCTTGTTATGCGGTTATTTGCCGTTATCTGCCGTTATCTGCGGTTGCGCTAGTGTGCCAAATTGATTGGCAATCTGCTGTAATAGAGAAACTTGTAGTCGCTTGCGGTGGGCGGGTATAGCCCATATCGCTCAACCCTCTAACCAATCAGGATCTAGCTTTGCTGAATTTAGGGATGAGCTAAGAGTTGGATGAATTGAAACTTCGTTTCAATTCATCCTGCTATTCAGCAACACTCCAATCAGGCTCCTACCCTAAGGGATTTGCCGATAAACTTTGCCGTAACTACTCAGGTAGATCAACGCTGGATTGTTTGATCCACAAGGGTTGGGTGCCCCAACCCCTACATGGACATTCTGTACTTGGTCTGTGTGTAGGGGCGCGGTTCCCGCGTCCTTAATAGGTACCTGGGCAGTTACATTTTGCCAATCAATTTTGCAGGTAAATCATGTACCTAGACACAAATCTGTAAGGGAGAACTGCTGTTCCCTCCTACCCTGTGATTGGGGGTTTTATTTTCATGCGCCTCCCTAACCCCTCCACCGCATCACGTCATACATAGGCACAGTCCTATGTGGCTGTGTATGGCATATTACGGGGTACTGCAAAGCCCCGCCCGTGCAAAAATAGATAGCTTTACTGATCTATAGCAGTTCTACAATCTGAAACATTTATTGTGTTGGCTGATTCCGCTTCGCAGTGATTCATGGCATTGATCGCTGAGATCATGGGTGAGATCACTGTCAATTAGTCATGTCCCTCCCAGATGTTCATGCTTCCCCCAAATTTTTATGGTTCCTTGGGGATGTTTGAAAACCGTGATGGTTTGTGGCCTTGGTGGCTACAGTTGTTAAGACTACACGAGATGAGACTGTTCAAATCCTCTTAGCCTCAGTAGATCGCAAAAGTTGTTGTGGGGTCGGCTTTGCCGACCCCACAACAACCCTCAAACTAAGTAGAGATGTCTATGTTTTCGATCTACTGAGCCTGATTGATAAAGGAATTGTGATTTTGGTCATGAGGGTGATTTGCGCCAATCTACCGAAATATTTCAGCAGATTATTGCTGCTGAACTACGCAACATGACAAAGGCTCGTATTTTAGTTTTGGAATCGGATCTGGCAGTTGCCCAACAGTTGGGACGCTGGTTGGAAAGTTGGCAATGTGCGGTGATTACGCCGCTGCAAGGGGATCTGGCAACGTTGCGCGGCGCGATCGCCCAGCAACCGGATCTGATTATCGTGGCCATTCAACTGGATGCGGATTGGTTGTCTGGGGCTAGGACAACGGATGACAAACGGGACGGGATCACCCTGGCAGAGCAGATCCAAGCTCTCGCCGCATCCTGCTGGGGGAGCGATCGCCCTCTGCCCGGGATCATTTATCTGACCACGGAACTGCCTGATCCTCTGCTGGAACGGGCGCAGGCCACTGATCCCTGCAACATTATCCTTAAACCGCTGCAACCAGAGGCGGTACGAGTTGCCATTGCAGTTGCCCAACAGCAGCAACGGCTCCAGCAACAAGTTCTCCTAGTCAAACAAACCAATGCCAAGCTGATGCTGCAAATGCATGAACGGACGGCGCATCTGCAACAAGCGTTGGGATATCACCAATTAGTCCGGCGAGTGGCGGAACAGGTTCAAACCCACTTGGAGGCTGAGGCTGTAATTGACTATTGCCTACAGACACTGAGCCGCGTTTTGGAATCCAGCTATTGTTGGGTCGCACTCTACAATGATCAACTCACAACCGCCACGATTACCTTGGAGGTCTATGGGGATCGGGCGGCGATGCAGCGATCGCTAGAGGGCAGCGTGGACAAGACCAACGGCAAACCCCGGAGTGTGGTGGGACCACCCATACCGAATTTACCCAATGGGTTACCGAATCATTTTGCTGCCGTGCTGGAATTTGGGGGATCAGGTCATCGTTCAGTAACCTTGGGCAGCGAAATCCAGATGGTGGACTTCCCGCATTTGTATCCGCATCTGTTAGAGGGTAAAAGTTGGCAGTCCTTTGCGATGGATAACCCCGTTGATCCGTACCGTCGTTTGATCAATCAAGATGGCAAGGTGCTGATCAGTCCAATTCGCGATCGCCACCACACGATTGGGGAGTTGGGGGTCGTCAGCACTAGCCAAGAGTTGTGGTCAACGGAACACATTGACTTGCTAGAACAGTTAGCAGGGCAGTGCGCCATCGCGATTCGCCAAAGTCAATTGCGCCACACCAGCCAAACCCAGATCCAGGAATTGGAACAACTCAGTCAACTGAAGGATGATTTCGTCAGTTCTCTATCAAATGAGTTACGCACGCCGCTCACGAATATGAAGTTGGCCTTGCGAATTCTGCAACAGTTGCTGCATCAACAAGGACTGCATGACTTAGGTAGCCATAACTTAAGTACCCCTAACTTAAGTACCTACAGCTTAGACACGCAGAACCGCTCCCTCCAGTCCGGCAAGAGCACTGACGCAACCACTGACTCGCCCG
The DNA here is from genome assembly GCA_964550475.1 of uncultured bacterium. Lineage (GTDB taxonomy): Bacteria > Cyanobacteriota > Cyanobacteriia > CAIUCS01 > CAIUCS01 > CAIUCS01. Next base: position 3,872 of record CAZJZR010000029.1, on the reverse strand, counting down.
ACAGTCAGCCCCCAGACACCGCACCCCACCTTCCAGCCTGCCCCGTTACCCCCCCTCGGCAGTTGCGTTTCTCCCGGATTACCGAATATTTGCGAATCATGGAGCAAGAATGCCAACGGCAAACCAATTTCATTAACGACTTGCTCAATTTCAAAAGTTTGGATGATTTTACGGAAATCTCCACCACCGACACCCTAGAACTGCAACAATGGCTACCGGAATTGGTCCAACGGTTCCAGCCACGGGCAACCTTGCAACACCTCCAGTTAGCCTGTCATGTGTCGCCTGCGGTGCCCTTGGTGCGATCGCAAAGCCACAAGCTCGAACAAATTCTGGCGGAATTGCTGACGAACGCTTGCAAATACACCCCAGCGGGCGGCGAAATTCTGGTGTCTGCTGAGTTATATCGGCGGCAGGTCAAACTAAGTGTGCTCAACACAGGGCCAGAGATCCCCCCGATGGAACTCCGACGGATTTTTGATCCGTTTTATCGGGTGGATCAGGGCGATCGCTGGCAACATCCTGGCACAGGTTTTGGGTTAGCCTTGGTGAAGCGGTTGGTGATCCGCCTGTGTGGCGAAATTGATGTCGAAAGCCATGACGGGATTAATCAATTCATTATTCGGTTACCGATTGGTTAAGTTGGGT
>CAZJZR010000029.1:0-3124 GCA_964550475.1 uncultured bacterium | reverse complement strand
CCAATCACCGATTACCTAATTACCATCATTCCCAAATCAGTTGGGTAAAATTGGATGAGTGATGCAGCGGAGTGCCCTGCACCGCATTTCCCCTTAACCAATCCCATCCCCCATGCCTACGTACCCCGGAATTTCCAGTGAAGCCTTTCGCCATCCGTTGGATCGCGAAGCCGAACAAACCTTACGCAGCGTCCCCGGATTTGATCTGGTTGCCCGCAAGTTTGTTGAATTTGTCTATGAACGCCCCCGCTACGTTTACCTGATGGGGAATGCGATCCAAGTGGGGCCACGGCAATACGCCAACTTGTACCATTTGTTTCGGGAGTGCGTGCGGGATTTGGATGTGTCACCGGAACCCACCCTGTTCATTTCCCAAGACCCGTTGGCCAATGCCAACGCCCTCGGCCAAGAGCGTCCTTGTGTAGTGTTGAATACGGGACTGTTGGATTTGTTGGATGAGGCGGAACTGCGGGTGGTGTTTGCCCACGAATTGGGGCACGTCAAATGTGGCCACACGACCCTGAATCAGATGGCGATTTGGGCGATTCGAGCCGTGTCGGGGCTGGCGGCAATGACCATGGGCTTGAGTAGCTTAGTCAGTACAGGGCTGTTGGTGGCGTTCTATGAGTGGGCGCGGAAGGCGGAACTGTCAGCAGATCGCGCCGCCCTGTTACTCACGGATGACACCAAACTGGTGTTTCGCACCATGATGAAGATGACCGGGGGCAGTGTACGCTACGGCCACGAAGTCAGTTTAGAGGAGTTTTTGCAACAGGCCGATCGCTACCAAGACTTAGATCAAGACGGGCTGAATCAGGTTTACAAATTCCTGCTGTACAACGACATTGCCAATCGGATTTTCTTAACCCATCCGTTTACTGTGGAGCGGGTGCGTTATCTGCGCGATTGGTCTGTGTCGGAGGATTACAGCCAAATTCGCCAAGGTAATTATCGCCAATCCGCCGCTGAGGGAGCGGTGGAAGTGCCATCCCAGTCACCCACCACGTCGGACACTCGTGATGTCGATGCGCTGCGCCGCGAAGTGGAAGCATTGCAGCAAGAAATCAACCGCATTCGCTCCCAGGGCAATTCCTAAGCGGTCTGTTATAGCCATCCCCAAACTGGCGAATCCGTCACAATCGCCTGACCCAACCATAGGGGCACTCCCCCGGTGGGTTCCCGTAGCTTTTTCTAATCAAACGCTTCCGGAGGCATGGGAGCATCTAAACTAGAGGATGGATAACCCGATTTAACCATTGATTTCACATCCCCGCTTTAACAGGTTTGTATAAATTCCGGTGATATTCTGTCGGTTGACTCCTAATTTTTGTTCTAGCCCGATGGAGTTGCTTAGATGGCACTGTTAATTCTGGTGGCGGAAGACGACCCAGGGACGCGGTTAGCCATCAGTGATTATCTGGAACACGTCGGTTACTTGGTCGTAGCGGCGGCCAATGGCGCAGAAGCCTTAACCATGATGGATGAGTACCAACCACACTTGGTGGTCACTGATGTAATGATGCCCCAAATTGATGGGTATGAATTGGTGAGGCGGTTGCGCCAACGCCCCAGCCTCCGCCTCTTGCCAGTGGTGTTTCTTACCGCTCGGAATCAGACGGAAGAGCGGATTCATGGCTATAAGCTGGGCTGTGATGCCTATTTGTCGAAACCGTTTGAGTTGGCGGAACTGGGGGCGGTGGTGCGGAATTTGTTGGAGCGATCGCAACTGATCCAATCAGAATGGTTGCGGCGACCGGGGATGAATGCAGCGTCGGCAGAGCTACGGGATGTCCATGAGGTGATGGCCGAATTCCCCAGACAAACGACGACTGTGGAGTTGAGCCAACGGGAGCAAGAAGTGCTGCATTTGTTATTGGATGGCTTATCGAATGGGCAAATTGGCGATCGCCTGCACCTGAGTTCTCGCACAGTGGAGAAGTATGTCAGCAGTCTGCTCCGCAAAACCGACACCAGTAATCGGGCTGAGTTGGTGCGGTTTGCCCTAGAGCACCGGATGGGTAAAGGGTGAAGGGGTTAATGTTCGATTTTGGATGTTCGATTTTGGATTTTAGCGGTAGAGAACTCGAAAATCTAAAATCCAAAATCTAAAATCGCTACATCTATGGTTGATTTTTGCATTTAGTACTTGCAAAACACTAGGATTCACCTACAATACTGGGGACATCTAAATCTTCAATTCTCGAACTGGTTGCGGTCACAGTCGCCAAGACATTGCCACGACAGGTTTGGGAAGATTGTCAACTGGTGATGTGCAACCAAACCGATGATTGACAATGAAACCCCTGCCTTATCCTTTACCGTCTCACCCACGTCAACCATCTCCCGCTCGCCCCAAACGGAAACGCCGATTCCGTGGGTCGGTAGTTATGCTGGCGATGGTACTGGTCTTGCTGATGGCAACTGGAGCCATGGCGGTTTTACGGCGGGGCGATCGCGGCCCTGCGATCACGTCACTGCAACTGAATTTACAAAATGCCGGGTACAATCCGGGGCCGATTGATGGGGTGTTTGGCGGGCAGACTGAAGCGGCGATTCTGGCTTTTCAGCGCGATCGTGGCTTAGAGGTGGATGGGGTGGTGGGGCCAGCCACGGAAGCGGCACTGACTGGAGGAAGCAGTAGCGGCGGCGGCAGTGGTGGCGGCACTGATCCCTCCGACTCCACCATCGAACTGCAACAATTACTCACCAATCGCGGCTGTTACAGCGGCCCAATTACCGGAATTTATGGCCCCCGCACCCAAGAAGCGGTAATGCGGGCACAACGGGTCTATGGTCTGGTGGTGGATGGAGTGGCTGGACCAGCAACATTTTTGGCTCTCCGCACCGGACGGTGTAATTGCAGTTAGATGATTGAAAATTAAGAACGAAACCATCAAGCTTACAGTAATTCCACTACCGCTAATTCCACTACCGCTTATACTCAATTAGACAGGCTTATTGACAAAAGGCTGTCAGTAGTTGAAGTGAACCTAAAATCTTGAAGACTTTTCTGTGCAAGGGTTTCAGAGGGTGTTTGAAAAGTGTCTGGCGGTTAAAACCGCGATTAGCTGAACACTAGCGAAGCCCTAGCGCAGCCATGCCGAAGGCTATTGCCCAACGGGCT
>CAZJZR010000028.1:0-14669 GCA_964550475.1 uncultured bacterium | reverse complement strand
TGTATGTGGACAATGCCGCCATGCAATTGGTGCGCTGGCCCAAACAATTTGACACCATTGTTACGGGTAATCTGTTCGGCGATATTTTGTCCGATGCGGCGGCGATGCTGACGGGCAGTATTGGCATGTTGCCCTCGGCTAGTTTAGGCGCGTCTGGCCCCGGCGTATTTGAACCCGTCCACGGTTCCGCCCCCGACATCGCCGGACAGGATAAGGCCAATCCCCTAGCACAAGTGCTGAGTGCGGCCATGATGTTGCGCTATGGCCTCAACCAACCCGCTGCCGCCGATCGCATCGAACAAGCCGTCCTCACCGTGCTCGACCAAGGTTACCGCACCGCCGATATCATGTCCCCCGGCATGAAACCCGTCGGCTGTGCCGAAATGGGCAAGTTGTTGATTGAGGTGATTGGCAACGGATGACCCACCGCTAGGTTGCAGGCAAATCACGATCCAGATCTGGATGCGACTTTGTCAAGAGTGCCAGGATCTCGTCATATTGAAAATTCTCCACCAGCGGCATCAGTTCTGATACCACACCTTGATCGTATGCTTGGATCTGCGATACCAACATCTCGATCTCTTGGCTGTGGCAGCAACCTAAGGCGTAATGCAAAGGCTGGATTACCTCCAATGGTAAGCGTTGCAAATTTGCCACCAACACAGACCGATCGGACAAACCAGATAGAGATGATTCTGGATCAGCGTATTGCCATTGCAGGTGCAAACTGTCCGCCAAGATGTGTAGGAGTTCGTTGGGGTCGATCGGTTTAGCCAGAAAGTGATCGAAGCCAGCCGCGAGAGCCGTTTGGCGATCATATTGGCTGGCGGTTGCCGAAATCCCAGTAATCCACACATGGACATTGGGTTGTTCAAGCTCTTGCTGCCGAATTGCTTGAGTGGCTTCAAACCCATCCATCACAGGCATCCGCGCATCCATGCCAATCCAATTGGGGTGCCAGGTTTGCCAAACTTCCACCGCCTGCTGCCCATTCTCGGCCTCACGCACAACGAATCCCATGGGTGACAACATATCGACCAAAAATCGCCGATTCAGCGGATTATCATCCACCACTAGCAACCGATAGGTTGGCTGTTGGGGAGCCAACCCCACAATCCGTTGACTGGGTAGCGGGGGCGAGGGGATCTGAGTTGCCGAGCGAGTGGCTTGGATCGTCACCCGGAAGGTACTGCCATGCCCCAGTTCACTTGCAAGCATCAAGTCACCGCCCATCAGGTGAGCAAAGCCTCGGCTCAACACCAAGCCTAACCCTGTGCCGTCCTGGTGGCTGCGTCCTGTTTCGGTCTGGCCAAACCGTTGAAATAATTGCGCTTGATCGGCTGGGGCAATGCCCACGCCCGTATCTTGGACAATAAAGTTAAGCTGCACCCGATCGCCCGCTAACGGTTGATAACTGGCCTGGAGGGAAACCTGACCACGCTCGGTAAACTTGATGGCATTACTGAGCAGGTTAATCAAAATCTGCCGTAGTTTTACTGCATCGGTTGAGACGTAGCGGGGCAGGTTGGGCGATCGGCTCACCACTAGTTCCAAACCCTTATCTTCGGCTTTTAAGACAAAGATTGGCTCCACATCACGCAATAACTGATCGAGATCAAAATCCGTAATGTCTAGCCTCGACTGATCCGCCTCTAGCTTGGCCAGATCCAAGACTTGGGTGATTACATTTAATAAATGGCTACCACTGCGATGAATGATGTCACCGTAATCCCGTAATTTGGTTGACTCAGATTCCTGACGGAGTAAATGGGCAAACCCCAGGATGGCATTTAAGGGCGATCGCAACTCGTGGCTCATATTAGCTAAAAAGTTGCTCTTGGCCTGGTTCGCCGTTTCCGCTGCATTCTTAGCGGCCATTAATGCCTCGGTGCGCTCAGCCACCTTTTGTTCCAAGAGCATATTTTGTTCCTTCACCAATTGTTCGTTTTTCTGGGCGGCTTCTAAGCCGATTTGCTGGGCTGCGAGTCGTTCTTGTTTCAGCAGGTTGATGCGATCGGCAAGGGCAAAGGAATAAAACAGTGCCATCCCCATAAAGCCTAGAACAAAACTATTTTCCGTAAACGCATTGATCGGTAACCTGCCCCAGATATTTCCAGACGCAATGACAATGCCTAAAAAAGGAAAAACAGTTGCCACTGTAAAGTACATTGTTGCGCCGTATCCTTGGAACCAGTGCCACAAGCTTGTCACTAGAATTGATAACGCTACTAGTAGGCTTAATAAGCTGGGAATTCGTAGGAGAATGTAATGAATTGAGGTGATAGGGGATAACACCAAACCAATGCAGGAGAAATAGACAACCCCCCTAAAGTATCGATAAACCCAGGTCTGATGAGTGCGTAAATCTAGAAAATGAATCGTAAATTGACAGAGAAAAAGAGGTGTTAAAAAGATATTGATAATGAAAAAAACGGCATTAAGATGAGGATAATTAGGCCAAAAATATTGCAGCGCAAAGCCTCTCATAATGCACTGAAGGATTATGATGCTTCCCAATGTCAACACATAGTAAAGATAGCTGCGATCCCGAAGGGATACCCAGAGAAAGAGGTTATATCCAGCTAAACTGATCAGCCCACCTAGACAAAGAGCCATTACAAGGAGCAACGATTGATCCTGCTGCCAAAAAGCGTCCTTTTCCCAGAGGCTCAGGGGAATGGCCATTGTAGAACGACTTTGCAAGCGTAAGTAGAGAATCTGTTCGCTACGGGGTAACAGTGTTATGGGGAAAACAAAGTTGCGATGGTTAATCCCTCGTGTGGCGAAAGGATAAGCCCGCCCGGTTTGGATCACCCTATCTAATATGTGGTTTCCGGTGCTGTCCAGTTGGGGTAAGTAGGCGGTGACATATTCCATCCGAGGTTCGGTCAACACTAAGTATCGACTGGCGATGCGATCGCTAGCATTGCGTAGCCTGAACCGCACCCAAATCGCCGATCGGGTAAAGCCCAACGCTGGATTGTTTTGGTGATTGGGTTGGAAGCGATCGACCCACGGAGCCGTTTTCACATTCGCCCAGGTCAGCGTTCCGTCTGGGTCTTGTAGCAGGTCAAGATAGGGACTGAGTGAAACATGGGTAACGCCCTGATTGATCACTAGGGTGGGGGCTGACATTGGGGCAGATTCCGAGGCCGCCGCAGTTGGCGAAGTCACTGCCAACCCAGCCATGTCCTCCGAGGCTCAGGTAGAAGGAGAAAACAGCAATTAAACCATACCAGCAACATCGCTGCCAGTAATGCCTCAAAACCGCAATCCCAGAAGACATAAGACATTCAGTATTTTCACGTTCGAGAGAAAAATCGCGTTCCACCATACTATACTGCCGCCTTCACCGTGAGCAGGCACAGTGGTGTGACATAGTGGTGTGACATATACGGTGTTAGCTTCTTGGTTAGCCTGGATAATTTATGACATTTTACAGACAACCTGTAGGGTGCGTTACGCTTCGCTTGTCTTGGATGCCCTAGGCTATCAGGGAAGATAGGGTATGATTCATCCTGTGTGCTTCAGCAAGTCAACATCTGGCCGAAGTTGGCATTCTTGGGTGGATCCAGTTAAGATCCGATTCATGGGTAAAACGTTAATCAAAATCAGTCTGGCTTGCGTCCTCCAGATTGCCCTGTTACTGGGCTTCTGGGCACCGCCTGCCTTCGCCTTAACCGATGACCAAAAACTGGTGGCTGAGGCATGGCGCATCGTCAACCGCTCCTATGTCGATGCCACCTTTAACCATCAGAATTGGTGGCTAGTGCGGCAAAAGGTTTTAGAAAAAAATCTTCCCGATCGCGAGGCCGCCTACACCGCAATTCAGCAAATGGTGGCCAGTTTAGATGATCCGTTCACGCGGTTTTTGCGTCCGGATCAGTACCGCAGTTTGCAGGTGAATACCTCCGGTGATCTGACAGGGGTGGGGTTGCAGATTGCCCTGGATGGCGAGACGGGTGATCTGATTGTGATTGCGGCCATCGAAGGTTCGCCAGCCGCTAAAGCAGGCATTCAGCCCCGTGATCACATCCTCAAAATTGATGATTTAGCCACTAGCACCCTCACCTTAGATGATGCGGCTGAACGGATGCGCGGCCCTGCGGGAAGTCGGGTGACGCTAACCTTGGCGCGGGGCAGCGATCGCCCCACCCAAGTCCAATTAGTCCGCGATCACATTGCCCTGAATCCAGTGGTGGCACAACTGCACGAGGAACCGACGGGGATTGGTGCCGCCACGGTGCCGATTGGCTACATTCGCCTCAGTCAATTCAATGCCAACGCCACTAGCGAAATCAGCAATGCCGTCAAACAATTAAGTCGCCAGGGAGCCACCGCCTTTGTCTTGGATCTGCGTGGCAATCCGGGTGGTCTGTTGCAGGCGGGAGTGGAAGTGGCGCGGCTGTGGATTGACCAAGGCCCCATTGTTTATACCGTCGATCGCCAAGGCATTGTCGGCAGTTTTGATGCCAGTGGAGCCGCCCTCACCCACGCTCCGCTCGTCGTCTTGGTGAACCAAGGGACGGCCAGTGCCAGTGAAATCCTGGCGGGAGCGTTACAGGATAGCGGTCGCGCCCAATTGGTGGGCGAAAAAACCTTTGGCAAGGGTTTAATTCAGTCGTTGTTTGAACTATCGGACGGATCGGGGTTGGCGGTGACGGTGGCCAAGTACGAAACCCCCAACCACCGAGACATCAACCGCCTTGGCATTACCCCTGATCAAACTGTGGCTCTGCAACCCATCCAGTTCGATCAATTGGGAACTGATGCCGACACCCAGTACCATGCGGCGGTGGATCTGTTAGCCCACCATGGCGTTTTAGCCGGAGCCGTGTCTCAAACTACTCCATGAAAGGTGCTGAATCCAGCCGAACCTACCACGATCCGCTGCATGGGGCGATTACCCTGGACAGCCGCGATCGCACCGAACGGTTACTGATTCAATTGATCGACACGCCTGCCTTCCAACGGTTGCGGCGTATCCGCCAGCTTGGCCCCGCCAGCCTCACCTTCCACGGAGCCGAAACCTCCCGCTTCACCCATTCCCTCGGCGTGATGGCCATTGCCCGTCGCGCCTTCGATCGGCTTGCCCACCACCACTCCAGCCTCCAACCCTATCGCCCTGTGGTGCTGGCAGCGGCATTGCTGCACGATGTCGGACATGCGCCGTTTAGCCACACCGGGGAGGAACTGTTCGGTACCCACCATGAAGAGTGGACACGCCGGATTCTGCGGGAATCGGCTCCGATTCGTGGCCTGTTGGACGACTTTGATCCGGATTTGCTGGAACAGATTGAACAGGTGTACCTGAAGCAACATCCGATCGCCGCCCTCTGGCAGTTGGTATCGAGTCAATTGGACTGCGATCGCCTCGATTACTTGATGCGGGACAGTTATTTCACGGGTGCATCCTATGGCCGACTGGATCTGGATCGGATCCTGATGGCGATGGAGTATGACACCGCAACCCAACAATTAGTCGTGGCGCGGAAAGGCATGACAGCGATCGAGCATTATTTGATTGTGCGATCGTTCATGTATGCCCAGGTGTATAACCACGCCAAGAATTTAGCGGCATCCTGGGGACTGGAACAAGCATTCCAACGGGCGCGGGAACAGTTGGGCACTGGCAATTTGTATGCAGATGAGGTGGTGGCGGCTTGGTTACGGGTGAAAACTAATCCCCAGACCAGCGATCGCAGCCTCTCGTTACACGAGTATCTCGCTGCTGATGATGGGGTGATGCTTTACCATTTGCAACGTTGGCAGTACCACCCGGATCCGATTTTGGCGGATTTGTGTCGGCGGTTTGTCAACCGTGATTTGCTCAAAGCCTTAGACTTGAGCCACTACGATCGCGTTTACCAGAACACACTGCTGCATCAGGTCTTTCAATGGTTACAGGCGATCGGCCTTGCGGCTCCCTACTATGCCGGACTGCGGGTATCAGTCAGTCGGGGTTACACCTTGTATCAACGCGGCATCAACATCCAAACCGAAACCGGACTAGAGGAAATCAGTGATTTATCGCCACTCGTCCAAACCCTAATCCAACCGCTACAACGCACTTGGCTCATCTATCCCCGCGAAATTGAAGCCAAAGTTGTGAGTCTCGTCAAGCAATCAGCCGTATCGTGACTTGTAGGTTGAGAGTGCAAGTCCTGCTATTCAGCAACGCCACACACTCCTGTGTGTTGGACATCAGTGGGTAGAGCCGCGATCGCATCTACCTCGCCGTACTAACCTGGCTTAGAATTTTGACGGTTGAATCAGATGTCAATACACTTAATAAATTATGTTGTGATGGGAACCATTATGTTGTGATGGGAACCGTGCACATCCTCCTATGGGAAAAGTGTTGCGGGCTACGCCCGCTTGTTTCTCCCCTGACGGGGAATGAACGGTTACGTTGTGATGAATCATGTTGTTAGTATTCCTCCATCTCCATACCCACTCCTAGCCCTATCCTCATCCAAATATTTGAATGATCCAAGATCAGCCACCTCTCCGTACAGAACTGGAGTTCTACAAAACTCTGTATGAGGCTGCGCCCTGCCTTTATTTCAGCTTGGATCCTAATGGGGTGATTCGGTCGGTGAATGCCTTTGGAGCCGATCGCCTCGGTTATAGTCCCAATGAGTTGATCGGACAGCTCATTTTGTCGCTGACCCATCCCGAAGATCAAGGGCGACTCCAGCAGGCACTGGCCGCGATCGCCCCACCCCTTGCCGCTCCCCAAAACGCCATCGATACCCCGTGGCGATGCCGTCAACTGTGCAAAAACGGCTCCGTTCTCTGGGGTAAGGCGATCGCCAAAGCCCATCGCCACATTGAGCAACCCGACCAACCCAGTCAGATTCTCTTTTTAGTCTGGCCAGATTGGCGTGATCCGTTGCGCGATCGGTTGAACTTACCCGCCAACCATAGCCATCAGGTCGCGGGGGAGGTGCTGGAAAAAGACCTCGACCAAGCCATGGAGCTATTGCAAAAGTCCCTAGAGTTTGATGCCATGCTCAAACGGATCACCGACCGGGTGCGGGACAGTCTGGACGAAGCTCAGATTATGCAAGCTGCCGTGCGCGAACTCACCCTCGTCTTGGGTGCTAGTTGTTGTAACGCGGCCATTTACGACCTGGGCCGGGGCACCTCCACCATTTGTTATGAATATGCCGTGTCCATCCCCGCCTCCCAAGGCCGCGTGGCGCAGATGGACAATTTCCCCGAACTGTACAGCCAATTGCTGAATGGCAACTATTTTCAATTTTGCTCAGTCGTGCCCAATCCGGTTCGGGGACGGGTGGCGATGCTCGCCTGCCCAATTCAGGATGACCAGGGCGTGCTGGGGGATTTGTGGCTGATCAACCACTGCGACTATGCGTTTAGCGATTCGGAAATTCGCTTAGTGCAGCAAACCGCCAATCAGTGCGCGATCGCCATCCGCCAAGCCCGCCTGTACCAAAAAGCCCAAGCCCAAGTGCGGGAACTGGAAAAGCTGAATGTGCTCAAGGACGATTTCCTCAGCACCGTTTCCCACGAACTGCGGACTCCGATGGCGAATATGCGCTTGGCGATCCAAATGCTGGAAGTGGCCTTGTCCAAAGATGGGTTGGTGCCGAATCTAGGGGATGAGGAGGTAACGGCGGCGATCGAGGAGATGTTTGGCCGCCTGACGGGTAAAACCAATCGCTATTTGCAAATCTTGCGGAATGAATGTGAACGGGAAATTAGCCTGATTAACGATCTGCTGGATTTGCAACAACTGGACTATGGTTCCCAATCCCTCAGTTTAGTGGAAATTCGCCTCCAGGACTGGTTGCCGCAAGCGGTGGAACCCTTCTATGAGCGGGCACGGAACCGCCAACAAAAATTAGAGGTGCATGTGCCTGCTAAGTTGCCATTGTTGGTCAGCGATCGCGCTAACTTGGGGCGGATTGTGGCGGAATTGCTCAACAACGCTTGCAAGTACACCCCAGCCGGAGAAACCATTTCCCTCTCGGTGGTACAAAAAACGAAGTTATTAGAAATTAAAGTCGCCAACTCCGGCATCGAAATTCCCCCCCATGAACTGCCGCGCATCTTCGACAAGTTTTACCGTGTCCCCAGTGCTGACCCCTGGAAACAAGGCGGTACGGGGCTAGGGTTGGCGTTGGTGCAGCGATTAGCATCCCTGTTGGGTGGATCGGTGCATGTCGATAGCAAAAATCGGCTCACCTGCTTTACCATCTCGCTACCGCAATTAGACCGCCCCAAATCTGTTCCCATCGATGAAAGAACCGATTCCCAGGAAGCAGGAGCCACCTAAGCGGCTGGTTGACAAGATGGCTACGTAACCGTTCACTCCCCATCAGGGGAGGAACCAGCGGGCACAGCCCGCAACACTTTTTCTCTGGGGGGATGTGAATGGTTACGTCAATACACCTAAGGGATGCGCGGAGAAATAAGATACCCCAGATCTGCTGATTACTTTTCTAGAATCACGGGTATTTTATTTTTCCACAAGTCCCTAAGCTGCTTGTTCAGGGGCGACCAGTGTCTTTGAGTTGCTTACAACAAGCGATATGGTGGGGTCTTAGCATTTACCGCTGAGCTACCGCTGAACCATCGGCAAATGCTAAGACCGACTGAGGCTCGCTATACTCGTTGAACAACGAGGTTGCAGGATACATGAACAGGGCTGTGGTGAAATTGAGGCGGTTAATTAAACGGTGGTGGGCGCGATCGCCGCAGCGCATCCGTCGCATCGTGCTAACCGTGGTGGGCGCGCTGTTGCTGATCCTCACCGTCCGCCTGTTGCCCTACCTCGCCCCGATTCGGGCAGCGGAGATTCAGCAAACCCAACAGGCAATTGAGTTTCGCGATCGCCACAACCATCCCCTCGGCACCCTGCTAACCCGCGATCAGGAACACACGGTCGCGGTTCCCCTCGCCCAAGTATCGCCCAACTTTATCCAAGCCATCCTGGCAGCGGAAGACAGTCAGTTTTACCACCATGGGCCGCTGGATTTGCGGGCGATCGCCCGTGCCATCCACCAAAATCTGCGGGCGGGACGGGTGATGAGCGGAGCCTCCACCATCACCATGCAACTGGCGCGGATGCTTTATCCCCTCCCCACCAACCTGTGGGGCAAACTCCAGGAGGTGTGGGTGGCATGGCGATTGGGCGCGGGCATGAGCAAGGACGAAATCCTGCAAGCCTATGTGAATCGGTTACCGATGGGCGGCAATATTTACGGGGTGGAAGCAGCGGCGCGGGTGTATTTTGACGTACCAGCCAGCGAGTTGACCGTTGCCCAAGCCAGTCTGTTGGCCGCGCTGCCCAATGATCCCACCTATCTCAACCCCTACGAGCATTGGGAACTGCTGCGCGATCGCCAACGCTACGTCCTGGATCGGATGGTGGAAGACCGTTACCTCACCGTTGACCAGTCGAATCGCGTCTTCGACCAAACCGTTACCCTGCAATCCCGTCAGCAGGGAATCTTTGCAGCGGCTCACTTTTTGTTTTGGTTGAGCGATCGCCTGCCGCCCCTGCCCTCCACCCAACAACCCACCCAAATCCAAACCACGATTGACCTGCCCCTGCAACAATTTGTCGAAACCCAGGTAATGCAGGTGGCGCGTGCCCTAGCTCCCCACAATGCCCACCACGCCGCCGCCCTCGTTGTCGATAACCATACAGGGGATGTGTTGGCCTATGTCGGGTCACCGGACTATTTCGCCACCGCCCAACAGGGGCGTAATGATGGGGTGCAAGCCCTGCGCCAACCCGGTTCCACCCTAAAACCGTTGCTGTATGAATTGGCGTTAGAACGGGGGATCATCCGCCCCAGCAGCATTTTGGACGACAGCCCCGCCCACTACGCCATCCCCGGAGCCAAACTCTACAGCCCCGTAGACTACGACGAAAAATTCCAAGGCCCCGTGCGAGTTCGCATTGCCCTCGCCAACTCCCTCAACATCCCGGCGGTGAAGCTGTTGGAGCGGGTCACTGTGCCTGTTTTCTTGAACCGCCTACGGCAACTTGGCTTCAGCCACCTGACCCAACCCGCCGACCACTACGGCCTTGGCCTCACCCTCGGCAGCGGCGAAGTCAGCCTGTGGGAACTGGCGCAGGCATACCTCACCCTCGCCCGCCACGGCCACCCCATCCCCCTCAACCCCACCCTTTCACCCACTCTCCCACCCCCTCACTCTCCCACTCTCCCCAACTCCCCCTCCTGGTTCCTCGTCACCGACATGCTTAGCGATCGCCACGCCCGTGCCAGCAGTTTTGGCGTAGATTCAGTGCTGAACCTACCTTTCCCTGCTGCGGTGAAAACGGGCACCTCCTCCGATTTTCGGGATACGTGGACGGTGGGCTACACGCGGGACTATACCGTGGCGACCTGGGTGGGTAATTTCAATGGCGATCGCATGAGGAAGGTCTCCGGTGTAACGGGCGCTGCGCCGCTGTGGAGTCGGATTATGCTGCACTTGCATGAGCAACAGGAACCCGCTGCCTTCCCGCCGCCGCCCGGTTTGGTGCAACGTCCCATCTGTGCCACTACCGGACTGATCCCCCAGCCCGACTGTCCCTCGGTGGTGCAGGAATATTTCTATCCAGAGGATTTGTTGGCCTATGAGCAGGGGCAAGCTGTGGGAGGGGTGAATGTTGCAGGGGCGGAGGGCGATCGCCCCCTGACCACCACTGCCATCCAGATCCAATTCCCCCGCAACAACGATGCCTTTGTGATTGATCCCGCCAATCCGAACCAGCGACTCCAGTTCCAACTCAGCCGCACTCCAGCCACAGCGGTGGAGTGGGTACTGAATGGCCAAACCCTGCAAACGGGATCAACCGCCACTCTCTCGTGGCCAGTCCGTCCCGGCGAATGGACGTTGAAAGTGCAGGCTGTAGAGGGGACAGATACGGTACGGTTTACGGTGGATCAGACAGGTCTGCCGCAACCGCGACAAGGGTTTTCGGTGGTGGGGAAGGAGTAGTCGGTGGTGAATAGTGGATGGTGAATGGTGAGTCAAGAATGACGGGTAAAGGGTGAAGAATACCCCAAGCAATAACTCTATTACCCTTCACACTTTACCCTTCACCCTTTTAATTAAAGTTCTACTCTTCGCCTGCGTGATAGGAACTACGGACGAGGGGGCCGGAGCGGACGTGGCTGAAGCCGAGGTCGCGGGCGATCGCCCCCAAATGGTCAAATTCCTCTGGTGTCCAGTATTTCTGAACAGGTAAGTGTTCCAATGAGGGGCGCATGTATTGGCCAAGGGTGAGGCGATCGCAGCCCACCGATCTCAGATCCCGCAGGGTTTGGAGAATTTCTGCTTCCGTTTCTCCGTGACCGAGCATCAAGCCCGACTTGGTAGGGATCAGGGGATTGCGGTGCTTGACCAATTCTAGGACTCGCAGCGATCGCTCATACTTAGCACCCCGCCGTACTACCCCCTGTAACCGCTCCACGGTTTCAATGTTGTGGTTGTAACAGGCGGGAGTGGCATCAACCACCGTGGTTACCCGTTCCGCCTGTGCCGCTGCTGCCGCCACCGGATCCGGCACTCCACCCCAAAAATCTGGAGTCAGCACTTCCACCTGCGTTTGGGGATTGAGGGCACGAATGGCAGCGATCGTTTGGACAAACCATCCGGCTCCTTGGTCGGGCAAGTCATCTCGCGTCACCGAAGTCAGTACCACATAGCTCAACCCCAACAGTTGCACTGACTCTGCTACCTTTTGCGGTTCCTGGGGATCGAGTGGCATCGGTGCATGACCTTTATCCACCTGGCAAAAGGCACAGGCACGGGTACAAACTGGCCCCATCAACAAAAAAGTTGCTGTGCGGTTGGCATAGCACTCGCCCCGATTGGGACATCGCCCCTCTTCACAAATGGTATGAATCCCTCGACTTTTAATGATTTGCTGCACTGTCGAAAGGTCGCTGGCGTTGCCGATGGGGCGGCGTAACCACGGCGGCAAGGATTCCACCAACCCCCGTTTATCTGTTGTAGTTTGGTTCACCGTCAATCCGTCTTCCCCTTGGCTGTTGTATGGTGCGTATGACTGAGGTTATGACTGAGTGTGTGAAGAAATATAACGTTTCAACACCCTGTTAGAATTTTAAGCCTGTTCAACGGTGTCCTTGTCTCCCCGGAGCCGAAGTTCTGCTGAAAAAATTGGTAGGTGCCGGAACAAAAAAGTTACCCTATTGCTAATTGTTGAAGTTTTGATGTAGTTGAAGTATGAAGGTAATCTTCTGTTAATCTACTGTTTGTGAATTTTTTTAGTTACATTGGTAACGTTGGGTTTTTCAAGCCGTTTTTGGATCACCTTAAACTTATCCAGGTTATTCTTTTAGCATTTACCCGTTTCAGATTTATCCTTCCGGCACTACCAGAGGAGTTCAGTCGTGGCGAACAAAATATTAGTCATTGACGACAGTAAAGTGATTCGGAGCCGAGTCAAGGACATGTTGCCTCAGGGTAACTTTGAAGTTCTGGAGGCCAAAGATGGCCTAGAAGGACTGAATCTGATTCGGCAAGAACACCCGAACTTGATCATGTTGGACTTCCTGCTGCCTCGGATGAGCGGTTGGGAAGTGTTCCAGCAAATCCAAAATCATCCCGAATTGCGAGCCACCCCGTTGGTGCTGATGTCTGGCCGCAAAGAGGAAGTCACGGAAAAAATCCCAGAGCCATTTGAGAATTTTGAGTTTATTGAAAAGCCGTTTGAGCAGAAAGAACTGGTGAACGCCATTCAAGCGGCGATGAAGAAGGCTAAAAAGGTGCGGACTCCCGTTTCAGCGGTGGCCGCTCCTAGTACTGCGTCTCCGTCTGTAGTCAGTTCTGACGAAATCGCTGCCTTAAACGACAAGATTGCCAAGATGCAGGCTGAAATTGATGGCTTGAAGAAGCAGATGTCGCAACTGGTCACCTTTATTAAGCAAAAGCTGAAGTAAAGCACAAGGGGATGCGGGACTGAGGTACCAGCAAGTTCTGAGCAATTGACCGTTCCCTGCTCTTGGTTCAGATGAAAATTCTTTTAGTCGATGATGAAGCGGAACTGACTGATCCGTTGAAAGTAGCCTTGACCCGCGAAGGTTACACCGTTGATGTGGCCTATAGCGGATCGGAAGGTCAGGTGTTGGCGAATCAGAGTGTGTATGATCTGCTGATTCTGGACTGGATGTTGCCGCAGCAGAGTGGCCTGGATATTTGTCGCCAGTTGCGGGATCAGGGCAAGACCACGCCTGTATTGTTCCTCACCGCCAAGGACACCTTGGACGATCGCGTCGCAGGGCTAGACGCGGGAGCCGATGATTATGTGGTGAAGCCGTTTGAGTTGCGGGAGTTGTTGGCGCGGGTGCGGGCGGTGTTACGGCGACCGTCCACACTGGTAGAACCCCAACAGCCGACTAATCTGTTGGAAGTGGATGATTTGCAACTGGATCTGGACAGTCAGGTGGCCTATCGCCGGGGACGGGTGATTGAACTGTCGGAAAAGGAAAGCAAGTTGTTGGCGTATTTGATGCAGCATCCGGGGCGATTGCTGACCCATCACGATATTCATCAACAACTGTGGGGTATAGATGAAAAGCCGAGTAGCAATGTGCTGGCGGCGCAGATTCGTTTACTCCGTCGCAAGATTGAAGCAGCGGGTGAACCCGTGTTGATCCATACGATCTACGGCAAGGGCTATCGGTTTGGCCTCAACCAAAGTCAGGATGGGTAATCGTTTGGGTTAATTGGCGAAATACTCGACGACGGCTTGGGCGATCGCGACTTCCCCATTGGTGGCGAGACGGTTGCTGGTGGTGGGTGATCGCAGCGGTTGGCGCAAAAAGTCCCAGGGACTATCGAAAAACTCGGCTGGGGAGAGGATTTGGTGGGGGGCGTGTTGCTGCAATCCGTCTAGCAACAGCGGCGACTCGGCAAAATCCTCACGGGTGAGGGTGACCAACGGCACCCCGACGCGACAGGCTTCGGCAAAGGTGCCGTACCCCGGTTTAGAAATGACTCGGCCACAGATCGGCATCACATCCACCGGACGGATCGCCTGACCGGAAAGCTTAATTAAATTCGGTAGGTCGGGGGCTTGGGCATCGAAGCTGATGAACTGCCAGTCGGGGAACGCTGTTAGGTTTTCGTAGGGAATCCGCTGCAAACTCAAGCCGCCAAAGGTGAGCAGTACGGTCTGTTCTGTGGGTGCGCTCAGGCGTTGGCCGCGATCGCCCAACCGTTGTCGCAGTTCCTCAGGACTGTAACGTGGTGTCCCTCCGGTTAATCCCACATCTTCGATCTGGGGAAACGCTGCCATTGGTTCATGGAATGGTAGACGGAATAGGCGATCGCACTGGCCAAAACACTCGCTAATCCAGTCGGCCACCGCTTCAAACTCGCCACCCCAGGGTCGATAAATGAAATCCCAACCAAAATTGCTGATCATCCAACCGGGAATTCCAGCGGCGTGGGCGATCGGTGCCGCTAGGGGCGGAATATCCCCCAACACCAATCCCACCCGATTTTGCCGAATAAACGTCACCTCTCCAGCGATGATCTGCCGCGCCTGCTGTTGGATGTGCTGTAACTTCTCCAGCGTCGCCGCCTTATCCATCGTCAGACTGTCCGCCTGGATCACCCCCACATCAAACGCCCGTGGCCGATGGATAAACTCA
>CAZJZR010000027.1:0-14939 GCA_964550475.1 uncultured bacterium | reverse complement strand
GGGTAAGTATTCAGGTAGCCGAATCTAGGGCGCGGAAACCGCGCCCCTACACACCGAACAACAGATGGAATTGTAGGGGTTGGGTTCCCCAACCCTTTTAGATCGAGCAATCAAGTAGATCGAGCAATCAAGCGTTGATCAACCTGAATCGTTACGTAATGGGTAATCGGGAATGGGGAATGAGGAATCGGCAATCGGTTAAGTTTTGATGATCGATTAACCGTTCTTTATATAACCCTTTTCATAGTTATGAGGTGCAGTTGATCAGTGTGAGAGCCTCATTGGCTTAGGGTTGAGTGATGTGGGTATAGCCCACACCACCGCAAACGACAAGATGCGATTGGCTCAACTCCGAACTTTCACTTAGGACAACCAGCCTATTGAGTCAGTAGGCTATTGATCTCGATCTAATCTTGATTCAACAACTGGAAGATACATGAATATCAACAGTTCTGCTTGTCTCAGTGCTGTATAGTTCAAATCATTCAGTCTGATTCATGATCAACGTTGCTCTGCATTCATCACATTCATCAGCAACACCGCTGAATCCTGCATTTCAGTCTGCATCAGGGAAGCGAAAATCTGCGATCGCTCATCCATGACTATTTGCAACTTTCTTCATTGACTTTATGTATAACCTGAAAATCGATCATCCGAGCCATCACCGCGCTGGCTCCGACATGACGTTGGAAGAATTTGAACAACACTATCGTCATGCTATGGAAGAAGCCTTGACCCAACTGCAAACGGCGACGTTGTTGGTTGCCCAAGCAGAAGCCCGAATTACCGCGATCGGTCAAACGTTACAAGTGCTAAACCGTGATGTGGAACAGTTTATTGATCATCGCCGTCAGCAGGCTGTCCCAACCAGCAGTTCGATCCTGTAAGCTCCAAAGCTTTTACCCAGAAACGGTTCTCTTGCCCTCTCGTGTCGGGTGCTATCTGCTGCAACGCCGTCATCCAACTAACGTTACAATAGGGACATTCCCACTGTTAAGAAATGTAAGGCCAATTGGACATGGCGGATCAACTGATTCGAGCTACGGCGGCGGAGGGCGGCATTCGAGCCGTCGGGGTGATTACCACAGCATTGACCAATGACGCTCGCCGCAAACACAATCTGTCCTATGTGGCCACGGCGGCGTTGGGGCGCACGATGGCAGCGGGGTTGCTGTTTGCCTCCAGCATGAAGCGACCGGAATCGCGGGTCAACATTCGCATTAAGGGCGATGGCCCCCTGGGTGGAATTTTGGTGGATGCCGGGTTAGACGGCACCGTGCGCGGCTATGTGGATAACCCCACTGTAGAACTGCCGCCCAACAGCCACGGAAAGCTGGATGTGGGGGCAGCAGTGGGTCGGGATGGCTATCTCTACGTGGTGCGGGACGTGGGTTATGGCTACCCCTACTCCAGCACAGTGGAATTGGTGTCTGGGGAAATTGGCGATGACCTGACCCACTATTTGGTCACCTCGGAACAAATTCCCTCTGCCTTAATTTTGGGGGTATTTGTGGGGGCGCAAGGCGTGACTGCCGCCGGGGGCTTATTGCTGCAAATTCTGCCCAAAGCTGCCGAGAATAATGAATTGATTAGTTTATTGGAGTCCCGGATCGCCAATTTGACCGGGTTTACCCCCTTACTGCAAGCGGGTCAGACTTTGCCAGAGATCTTCCAGGATTTATTGGGCGATATGGGCTTGGAACTGATGCCGGAAACCCGCATGGTGCGGTTCCATTGTGGCTGCTCCTTCAACCGCGTGTTGAATGCCCTGAAGATGTTGGGGGTGGATGAGTTGCAGGACATGATTGAAAAAGATGATGGGGCGGAAGCCACCTGTCATTTTTGTGGGGAAATTTATCAGGCCAGTAGTGCCCATTTGGCGCAGTTGATTGAGGACTTGCAGGCGGAATCCTCCTCTGAGCGTGTGGGGAATTAGCCTCGAATGGTAGGAAATTTGGGCGATCCCGATGTTATTTTTGCGATCGCGCATTAGCATAAGAGTGTGACGCATCTCTACTCTCCCCACCAATCCTTAAAGGAAGGCCACTGGTTTAAGCTGATTTGCGGAGCCAGCTATCAACACCTTCCTGCCGTTCGCAACTTGGCACTGACCTATGCCTTAGCGGGTGCCGACTGCATTGATGTGGCTGCGGATTTAGCGGTCATCCAGACGACAAAGGAAGCGTTAGCGATCGCGGCAACTCTCGCTCCAACTGCCCGCTCCCACGGCTTTCCCACGGGTCAGCCTTGGTTGATGATCAGCCTCAACGATGGCGAAGATCCCCATTTCCGCAAAGCCTTTTTTGATCCCCACGCTTGCCCACCGGACTGTCCCCGCCCCTGTGTCGCCATTTGTCCGGCAGATGCGATCGCCTTCAATTCATCACTGGAATCGGACACAGCCACACCTCAGTCTGGCGTAATCAGCGATCGCTGTTATGGCTGCGGTCGTTGTCTGCCCGTCTGCCCGATTCAGCAGATTAGCACCCGTTCCCACCAACTACCCGTGGCGGCGATCGCGCCGTTGGTGTTGCAGTCGGGGGTAGACGCACTAGAGATCCATACCCAAGTGGGACGGGTGGCGGAATTTGCCCAGTTGTGGCAGGTGATTGCCCCATGGGTGGAGCAGTTGCAACTGGTGGCCGTCAGTTGTCCCGATGGTGATGGCTTGGTGGATTATTTGCGATCGCTGTACGAGATCATGATCCCGCGTCCCGCTCGGTTGCTGTGGCAAACCGATGGTCGTCCCATGAGCGGCGACATCGGCGACGGCACCACCCACGCCGCCATCAAATTAGGCCAAAAAGTCCTAGCCGCAGGGCTACCCGGCTATGTGCAACTAGCAGGCGGCACCAACAGCTATACCGTCCCAAAACTGCGATCGCTCAACCTCCTCCCTCCCGCATCTTCCCCCTCCTCTCCAAGTACTGACCCACCCACCCACCAACTCCCCAACTCCCCAACTCCCCAACTCCCCCACATTTCCGGAGTCGCCTACGGCAGCTACGCCCGTGTCCTCCTCAACCCCGTCCTAGAGGAACTGGCCGCGCGGGAAGCCGCCCAGTCCCAACCCATCAGCCCACGGCTGAACCAGCCCGCTCCCCGCAGTGTTGGGATGGTGGCCGCGCCAACCCTTGATTCGGCGATCGCCCTTGGAGCGGCGCGATCGCACCACCTCGAAGCCCATCCCGATCTACTATGGAAATCAGTACAAATGTCCTATGATTTAATTGCACCGTTAAAAGCTCCTGCCCATGTTCCAGCTAACTAATCCCCGATGATTATTCAGATACACCAACGCTCTATTGATTAATCCACAAGGGTTGGGGCACCCAACCCCTACGATTGCATGATTGGGCTGTTTTGTCGGGGCGTGGTTCCCGCGTCCTAGGTGATAGGGGATCTGAAAATGTCCCCAAATGTCCTCCAATTGGCTCCTTCCTACCCCATCCTTTAGTCCCCAACCCCTATGCAGATTACGGACGACCTGCACAAGTTACTAGCCATTTTGCCCACCCCGATTCGGGAGCGGCTAGAGCATCACCCCCAACTGCACCAATTGATTGAAGTGGTACTGGACTTGGGGCGGTGTCCCGAAGCCCGGTTTCCCGGTAAGGCGGAAGCCCTGTCTGATGTGCCCGTGTCCCATGAGGATTTGCGCTATTGCATTGAGCGGGTGGGACACTTTGGCGGCGACAACCGGGCCGGGATTGAACAAACCCTGCACCGCATCAGTGCCATCCGCAATCGCAGTGGGGAAATTATCGGCCTCACCTGTCGGATTGGGCGGGCGGTGTTTGGCACCATTGGCATGATTCGCGATTTGGTGGAAACGGGGCGATCCATCTTGATGTTGGGTCGTCCGGGGGTCGGTAAAACCACGGCACTGCGGGAAATTGCTCGCGTGCTGGCGGATGAGTTTAACAAACGGGTGGTGATTATTGACACCTCCAACGAAATCGCTGGCGATGGCGACATTCCCCATCCGGCGATTGGGCGATCGCGGCGGATGCAGGTGGCGCGACCGGAGTTGCAGCATCAGGTGATGATTGAGGCGGTGGAAAACCACATGCCAGAGGTGATCGTGATTGACGAAATCGGCACCGAACTGGAAGCCTTGGCCGCCCGTACCATTGCCGAACGCGGCGTACAACTGATTGGCACCGCCCACGGCAACCAAATTGAAAACCTGATCAAAAACCCCACCCTGTCGGATTTGATTGGCGGCATCCAGTCGGTGACACTGGGGGATGAGGAAGCCCGTCGGCGCGGCAGTCAGAAGACGGTGCTGGAACGCAAAGCCCCACCCACGTTTGAAATTGCCGTGGAAATGCTGGAACGGCAGCGGTGGGTGGTGCATGAACAGGTGGCGGAAACGGTGGACAGCCTGCTGCGCGGACGACGACCCAATCCCCAAGTCCGGACGGTGGGCGAAAACGGCCAAGTGATCATCACCCACGAACTGCCGCCGATGTTGCCCACGGTGGCTCCGTCCAGCGGGACGGGACGGGGTGGCGGTTGGTCGAGTAATCCCTTGGGCGATCGCGCCAGTGCCGCCCACCGTCCCCGCTGGCGCACCAGTGGTCAGATGGTGCCGCCATCTCCCCCATCGCCCCTTAGTCAACCCCTGGGTACTGGCTTGGGGTCTGGTCTGCGGGAAGCTCGGGAACCTCGGTCTGGGCGATCGGCTCCTACCCCCATCGATGCACCCCTCAGCCTGCCCGACCTCCCCACCACCAGCGAATCCTTTGCCCAACTGCTGGATACATCGCTGGGACAAACCGACGCAACTTGGTCAACCCCCGTGGCGGAACCGGGGATCAGCGATGAATCCTGGGATGTTCCCGCCGCCCAAGATGTGGGTGGCCTGGATCGGGAGTCGTGGCTGTACATCTATCCCTATGCGGTCAGTCGTCACCAACTGGAGCAGGTGATCCAAACCATGCAGTTGCCTGTGGTGATTACCAAGGATATCGACAGTGCTGATGCGGTGTTGGCTCTGCGTTCCCACGTCAAGCACCATTCCAAACTGCGGCAGATGGCCAAGGTGCGCCACACGCCCATCCATGTGGTGAAGGATAGCAGCATTCCCCAGATCGCCCGTGCCCTGAAGCGAATGCTGAAACCGGATGATCCGATGGCCTTTGATGAAGCCAGTTTGGGCTTGCTCTATCGCAACGGCAACGATGACGAAATCGAGGCGTTGGAAGAAGCACGGTTGGCGGTGGAACAAATCGTCATCCCCAAAGGCCAACCTGTGGAACTGTTGCCGCGATCGCCGAAAGTCCGCAAAATGCAGCATGAGTTGGTTGAACATTACCGCTTGCAGTCCCAAAGCTTTGGCGAAGAACCCAATCGGCGGCTGCGGATTTATCCGGCGTAAGTTTTGCGTAGGACGTTGATTTTGCCTGCCTGCTAAACACGGCAGGCAAAATCAACCGCTTGAAACCAACTTGCTCTACTGGCTTTTAGAAAAACCAGCCGTAGGAATGTAGCCCTTTACCGAGCAAATTTACGCCCAGGTAACAGACCCAGACAATCACAAATCCCGTTGCAGCCAGAATGGCAGGACGACGACCTTGCCAGCCGCGTGTAATCCGCGCATGGAGGTAGGCGGCAAACACCAACCAAGTAATCAATGCCCAGGTTTCCTTGGGATCCCAGCTCCAGTAAGTGCCCCAGGCTTCATTTGCCCAGACGGCTCCGGCGATGATGCCAATGGTGAGTAGGGGAAACCCAAGGCCAATCATCCGATAGCTGATGTTGTCTAAAATTTCCGCTAAGTTCAGCCGTTGAGGTGAGAGGGGAGCAATGGAAGGAGCGGTTAACACAGCCGTGGCGACACCAGCGGGATTGATGCTATCGCTGGCGATCGCGAGGTTAGCGGCAGCGACAGCATCGCCGCTGGTTGTGGATGAGCCGGATGACCGGGATTGTGGCGTGCGGAAGCCACCCGTGCCCACAGAACTGCCGCGCAATTCCACCACTTGCCCCCGTGTCACCACCAAAAACACCATCGCCAATAGCGAACCCACCATCAACGCCGCATAACTCAACAACATGACGCTGACATGCATCATCAGCCAGTTGGACTTGAGGGCAGGCACCAACGGTTCCGACATTTGCATTTCCGCTGGCAATGACAGAGCCGCAAAGGCAGCAATTCCCATGGCGAGGGGTGAGGTGGCCACACCAACCAACCGACTGCGGCTCATTTGCTCCGCTACCAGGTGGATGGTGGTGATGCCCCAAGCCAGGAAAAACAGTGATTCGTACAAATTGCTGAGAGGAAAGTAGCCCGCTTCAATCCAGCGGGAGGCCAGTAGGGTGGCGATCGCTAAGTTGGCGATCGCCATGCCAGCGGTACCCACAGTGGCGAAGTAGGGAATCTGGGGGAAGGCCAAGCCACTCCAGTACACCAACATGGTGATGAATAAAACGGCAAAGGAAACGTTATCCAACCAACCCTGTAATGCCACCAAGTCCATACTCATGTTTAACGAATGCCCTCAACCGCTGCTTGAAATTTGGAAAATTTTGGATGTGAATCGGGGTGATAGTTCGATTGATCGGATCGATGGATCGGAATTGCCCAAGTCGATTAAACCTCGATTGCCTGATCGACGAAGGTTGGCAAATCCAACCCCTACAATTACAGAATCGATCTGGTTTGTAGGGGCGGGGTTCCCGCGTCCTTACTCTGGCATCTCTCGAACGTAACCGTTCACATGCCCCCACGAGAAAAGTGTTGCGGGCTACGCCCGCTTGTTTCTCCCCTGATGGGGCGTGAACGGTTACTCTCGAACACCTTTTAATCTTAAATCGTTTCCGTTCTGAATCGGTGCATCTGAGCGCAATGACACGCTTTACCGGAGGAACTGTGAATGATTACGAGGGTGGAGTAGTGTGGACATAGCCCCCCCTAGCGCAAATGGCTATATTCGTAAACAATCTATACTGCAACTTGCCGGAAACCATCTGGGAATAGAATACTGAATCAGAGAGGCTGTTGAGCCAGAACGGCTTCAGCCTTCCGAGCACTGACTTGCATTACCGTTGACACAATTAATTGACAAGCTCTATGGCGGATACTTCTTCATTTGATATTGTGAGCGATTTTGATCGGCAAGAGTTGGTCAATGCCATCGATCAAACGGTGCGGGAAATTAAGAGTCGCTATGACCTCAAGGATACCCAAACCACAGTGGAGTTGGGTGATGAGGCGATCGTAATCAATACGGCCAGTGAATTTACCCTAGAAGCCGTCCATGGCGTGCTGACGGCTAAAGCCGCCAAACGTAACCTATCGTTGAAGATTTTTGACTATGGCAAGGTGGAGTCGGCCAGTGGTAACCGGGTACGGCAGGAAATTAAGCTGAAAAAAGGGATTAGCCAAGAGATCGCTAAACAAATCTCTAAACTGATTCGGGATGAATTTAAGAAAGTGCAAGCATCCATCCAAGGGGATTCTGTGCGGGTATCGTCTAAGTCCAAGGATGACCTGCAATTGGTAATCCAACGGGTGAAGCAAGAAGACTGGCCTGTGGCGTTGCAGTTTACCAATTATCGTTAGCCACGCCAAGATCGCTAATCCCCCCACCCTGAACCACAATCTCGCCCATTCGGATGGAACTAACCCAATGACCTTTGGATTTTTGCAGGGTGCGTCCTATCCCTTTCGGGCGATCGCGCTGCTGGCCTCCACCCCCCGGCTCTGGCCGTACATCACCATACCCATGATCGTCAATGCGGTTGTCGGTGTCTTGTTGTACGTCGGATTGCTGATCCCCGGTTGGAATAGCATTGATGGTGTGATGGCAGCTCTACCTGCCTGGTTAGCTGTACTGGAATTCGTCTTGCGGGCAGTGCTGGTGGTGGGACTCGTGATTGTCACCGCCTTATTACTGGTGCAGTTTGGGGTGGTGCTGGGATCGCCCTGGTATGGCCAATTATCGGAACAGTTAGAAATCTTACGCTTGGGTGATGTGCCCTCTAGTTCCGGTGGCAATTTGATCAGTGATATTTGGCGCAGTCTGCTGTTTGAGTTGAAAAAGCTAGGGCTAACGCTGGGGGTGGGTTGCGGTCTGGCAATTGTGGGTTTTGTCTTACCGGGAGTTGGGGCTTTGATTGCTACCGTTGGCAGCATCATCCTATCCGTGACCATGCTCTGTTTAGATTTTTTTGATCCCCCCTTGGAACGCCGACGACTGCGGTTTCGCGCCAAATTGGGGACGGTGTTGCGTTATTTCCCCGGTAGCGCGGGTTTTGGCTTGTTATGCCTGGTGTTCGTGAGTGTACCGTTGCTGAATCTGATTACCATTCCCATTTGTGTAGCGGCAGGGACATTGTATGTCTGCGATCGCTCCTTCGCTGATCACCGTGCCTAACCGACCTTTCAAGCTAATTGTTGGACACATTTTGTTGGACACATTTTGTTGTACACATTTTGGAAAAAATGTTGATGCGCTGGAGCGGGGCGACCTGCTTGGAAACAGCTCAACCCTGCTGCATATCGCCATGCAATAGGGCACACGGTACTAACCGCAAGAGGGAGGGGCGGTTAAAACCGCATCTACAAGCACTAAACCCGCGTAGGCAAAGCCTGCCCAAAGGGCTTATTCTATTCGCCCGGATGTACCCCCAACGGTTGGATACGCCCATCGCTATCGAACCGCCCGCAGCGATCCGCTACTCGCTTGGCGATACAGAGGAACCATCGGGAAGTGTTGGGGTATCGGTTCCATCGTGATCGCTCCCCTGGCTATCTGAAACTGTAGGAGTGACGAGCGTGTTATTGTTCTCAGGGGTATTTGGACGCGGATCGGTAGGGGCGCGATCGCCCGCTCCCCCCGCCTGTTCCCCCGCCGACAACAACCCAACAACCTGCCGATCCGCAGCCCCATCCACCAGAGCCAAGGGCGGCGCATCTTGGCTGTGCCATTGGTCAAGGATGTCCTTAACCAACACTTCCTCCACCCAAATCCGAGTCACCACCGTCAACGGTAACGCCAACAGCAATCCCAAAAATCCAAAGGTGGTGGCAAA
Organism: uncultured bacterium; assembly: GCA_964550475.1. Classification (GTDB taxonomy): domain Bacteria; phylum Cyanobacteriota; class Cyanobacteriia; order CAIUCS01; family CAIUCS01; genus CAIUCS01. The sequence goes on along the minus strand of CAZJZR010000027.1, from coordinate 5,894 downwards.
GAAAATCTGAGCCAGCAGGGTGATGGCAGGCATCAGCGAGACTTGCTGCGCCATGATAGTGGGGGTGAGGGCATAACTCTCAATTTGCTGGATGAAGAAGTAGATCACCACGACCCAGCCCGCTTTGCCAGGGGAATCGAGCAGGGCGATCGCCACCGGAAACACCACACTCAACGCAGGGCCGATATTGGGGATAAAGTTGAGCAAGCCCGCCAACAGGGAATGGGCAAACACCAACCGCACACCTAGAAAGGTCAACCCCACGCCACTTAACAGCGCAACTCCGGTGGAACTGATCACCACGCCACCAAACCAATTGCCCAACGCCACTTCACACTGCGACAAAATCCCATCCACCCGCCGTCGATAAAAGGACGGGAACAGGCGAATAAAAATCTGTCGATAGGGATGGGGTTCAGCTAAGAACAAGAAGGTGAGGATGACAATGAATAAAATTTGCAGTACCGCACCCAACGTATTGTTGAAAAAAGCGAAAAAGTTGCCAAATACTTGGGTGGCTAAGGGTTGCAGCCGATTGACCAGTTCTGGCACCGTTGGCAATTCTGGCACCCATGGCGGCAATTGGGTGCGGAGGGAAATCAGCCACGTCCGCATTTGGCTAAACCCTTTCGGCAACAGTTCAATCACCTGTTGAAACTGTTTAATAAAGGGCGGCACAATCAAGACAAAGAAGAGGATGAACGCTAATAGGGTAACCGCAAAGGTGAGACCCACCGCCCACTTGCGTCCCAACGGTAACCGTCGCTGAAACCAGCGCACTAACCCATTCAACGCGGTCGCCAGCACCACCGCTGTAAACACCAGCAACAACAAGGCTCGGATCTGCCACAAAATGTAGAAAGAAATGGCAATTCCAAACAGTCCTAACCATTGCCCTAGTTTCACAGGTAAGCCTCAATCAGTGGTGAATCGTGGATCCTCAAGATAGCCGCTTGCAGTGGGATGGGTTATGCCCACTCGACTCCCTCTCCAGTGAGGCTCTGGCATGAATCGGCTGTACCTCATGGAGATGAAAAGAGTTATAGCGGAGGGTAGATGGTGATGCGTGATTGACTGTAGACAAACTTCCCCATACTCACACAAACTGTAATGTGCAATTGGGATGGAGTCTGAACTTCAGACGTAATTTTTTACAAACTGTGTGACTGTGTAATGATTCACGGCAACGATTCAGGTAGATCAAGGTGCCATTGGTCGATCTAACTTGATCGACCAATGGCACCTTGATCTACAAAGAGGTGGAAAAACCCTGATTCTGAATGATTTTGTATTTGCACAGATAACCAGCCCCACCCCTCGCGGCACTCAACAAGAAGGGTCTGGCGATGTGTCATGCCTCTGGGGGTGACCTCACATCTGATGACACATCGCCCATCCCACCGCAAGCAGTACAGGCGGGAGCATAAGCGATTCGGTATGGTTTCGCTGACGCAAGCGATTGATGGATTGCTGGAGGGCTATTGGATGCGTAACCTTAACGCCTTTAAGCCGCTTTTAACAAATTCATCAGCTTCTTATTACTGAAGCTGCGGGGATCCATCCGACTACCTGAGCGATCCACTGCCTTGTGGGTGGTGATTCGGTCTAGCGGCACTTGAGTTTGAGCGATGAGCCACGCCAGAGACAGGTATTGAGCCTCGGTGTAGCCACTGTGGCTGCTGTTGTTATTGTTGCGGCCACTGGATGGCGTTTCTAAGGAGATGTGGTAGGCAAAATTATTTACCGACGGCGGAAATTTGGGATCGGTTTGGACGGCTTCTAGGCCATTTGGTCCCCGGAATACGGAATTACCAGCCCCAAAGGCACGTTTTTCCGGCGGCACTGTGTAGATAATCGTGCCATTCAAAGCCACGATCGCGTGGTAGCTGGCCTGCATACTTTCATCTGTATGGGGCGTTTGAAAGAAATTGATTGCCGATTGCGCCGAACCAACCGTTTCATGCAGCACGATAATTGGCTGGTTGGTCACCGGATTGCCTTTGACATCCACGGCATAGCGATCGCCAAAATTGGTAGCGTTAGCCGGAGCACTCACCTCCCTGGGACGATAGGTGAGTAGTTTATTGCTGAGTTGGGGCAGTACGGGAGTAATGGGAGCAGGAGTGGCTAACGGAGTGCTGCCTGTGCGATTTCTGTCGGCATCAGGTAACTGAGCCAGTTGAGATGGACGTTTTGCCGATTGCGGTCGATTCGATGGCATGACCGGGGCATTCGCCGCGATCGGGGGAGTAGCAGACTGTTGCGACTGCCGATCCACAACGGGTTGGACATTTTTAGCCGGAGTGGGTTCTAAACTGATAATTTCATTTAAGGGTGATGGCCGATAGGACGCGATCGCCTCTCGATTCAACAGATAAATTGTGCCCAACACCAGTAATCCAGACAGCAACGCGGCTACTGGAATCACGATGGCAAACCGCTGCAACGACCGATGGCGTTGCAACCACGCCATGTACTGCTTCCATGTTGTGGAATTAACGATGGAATTAATGATCGAATTAAATCCCACTATTCGTTGGAGTCGAGTCAGCCAAGCCATTGGCTTCAGCTTCATATTCAACTTCATAACACTCCTCAGCCCACTCACCTTACACCGTCAACCTGACACCGTAATAACCACAGCCAAGTTTGTCAAGCCGCCAATATTATCCCCCAAGTTTCGGTTACAGATTGTTATTTCAGAGCAAAAACCACCGAATCCGTGATAATTCCTTGCCATTCCCTAATTCCAACTCGTCAGGGTTGATGTCCCTAAGGGAGTAACCCCTGATTACCAATTCCAGTCCCAAGTCCCAATTCCCAAGTCCCAATTCCCCAGTGCCAATGCCCATCGCCCCTGTTTCCCTGTCTCGTATGGCAGCGGTGCAATCGCCAATTATTCCAATTGTGGCGGACTTGATTCGTCAACACCCCGGCACCATTTCCCTCGGCCAAGGGGTAGTCTACTACCCACCGCCGCCCCAGGCATTGGACTCCCTCCAGCAGTTTTGGCAGGATGCCGATAACCATAAATATAAGGCAGTGCAGGGAATTCCCGCCTTACAACAGGCGATCGCCACCAAATTAGCCACTGAAAACGGCATCACCATCGACGACTCGCGCCAAGTGGTGGTGACCGCAGGCAGCAATATGGGATTTATCAATGCGGTGCTGGCGATTACCCAGCCAGGGGACGAAATTATCTTGCAAAGTCCCTATTACTTTAACCACGAAATGGCAGTGGCGATCGCGGGATGCCGTGCCGTGATTGTGCCCACGGATGATCAGTATCAGCTACAACTCGACCGCATCCAAGCTGCCATCAGCGATCGCACACGGGCGATCGTCACCATTTCACCCAACAATCCCACGGGTGCGGTCTATCCCCCGGCTGATTTGGCAGCGGTCAATCGCCTCTGCCGCGACCACGGCCTTTATCACATCAGCGATGAAGCCTACGAATACTTTACCTACGACGGAGTTAGCCATACGTCTCCGGGGGCGATACCCGACAGCCACCCCTACACCATTTCTCTATACAGCCTGTCCAAAGCGTATGGATTTGCCAGTTGGCGGATTGGCTACATGGTCATCCCAGCGCACCTGGTACCCGCAATTGAAAAAATCCAAGACACCATCCTGATCTGTCCAGCGGTAATTGCCCAATATGCCGCTGTGGGGGCTTTGGCGGCTGGGCGCACCTATTGTCAGGCACAGTTGGCCACCATTCAACAGGTACGGCAGCAGGTTTTGACCTTACTGGATCCGGTGCGGCAATTTTGCACGATTCCTGTTGCCACTGGAGCTTTCTATCTATTAATTAAGGTGAACACGAGTTTGGATTCAATGACCGTAGTGGAGCAGTTGATTCGGGAGTATGGCGTAGCGGTGATTCCTGGCAATACCTTTGGTTTGTCAACGGGTTGTTATCTGCGGGTGGCCTATGGGGCATTACAGATGGACACCGCTGCGGCTGGTATCGGTCGGTTGGTGAAGGGATTAACCGCGATCGCCCAGCAATTTCCCGCCCCACCAATGCCCACCACTGTGTAATCTAAAGTTGGTGTGACTAAAACTGGTGTGATTAAAACTGGTGTGATTAAAACTGGTGTGACTAACATTACTGCCGATCTAGCCAGTAGCGTCAGCGATCTCACGGAGAACCCAATCTAAACTAGAGCGTAATTACTGGGACGTAATTTGCAAAGAGTTTGATTACATTCATCGCCCAACTATACAGAATCTTTAAAAAAGAATTACTAGTTCAAAGATTGGAATAACCCTCAAGACTTACGGTACTCAACCTTAGGAGCAGATTCGTATAGTTGCGGTATGCCAAACAACCTTGATTGAAGGTGGTCAACCAACCGTGATTACCGTATCTGACTCTCGATTTTTGGTAACTGCGCCTGCATCCTTGGTTCAACGCAACTTACCAATCTCCACCATTGCCACCCCTGTGTCGGCATTTAACCCAATTGCTCGCCAAGCAACAGAACAGGTTGCCATCAATCCTGCGACCTGTCACCACTCGGTCTATAACCCAATCAAGCGATTTGTAGACATTGTGGGAGCATTGATTGGCCTAGCCTTCACCGCGATCATCTTTATCCCCATCGCGATCGCCATCCAACTCGACAATCCGGGTCCCGTCCTCTACAGTCAACTGCGCTGCGGTGTCAAAGGTCGCCCCTTCCGGATCTGGAAATTCCGCTCCATGGTTACCGATGCGGACAAACTGAAGCATCTGGTCAACAACCAAGCCAAAGGCAGCATCTTCAAAAACAAACACGATCCCCGCGTCACCCGTGTCGGTCAGTTCCTCCGCCGCACCAGCTTGGATGAATTTCCCCAATTCTGGAATGTGCTGATGGGTGACATGAGCCTCGTCGGCACTCGTCCCCCCACCGTAGATGAGGTGATTCTTTACAAACGCCATCACTGGAAGCGGTTGGATGTAAAGCCAGGGCTTACTGGGGAATGGCAGGTTAATGGTCGCTCTGCGGTAACTGATTTTGAAAAAATCGTTCAGTTAGATTTGGACTATCAAGCCAAGTGGTCGATTTCATACGACATTAACTTAATCATCAAAACATTCCTGGTTGTGTTAGACCGTCGAGGAGCGTACTAGCTGAAACATCGCTTCCCGTTGATCGAGTTAACGCGCAATCAGTCAATCGATTAGTCAATCAATTAGTTAATTTGTGAGACAGCCCACGAGTCAGGGAGTCAAGGCAATTTTGGTTCGTTACGTTCGTTGAGTAAAATTAAAAGGTTAAGTGAAGGGCAGTCAGTTGACTGCCCTTTTCTATGTCTGCGCTTTTCTATGTCTGTCCTTTTCCCCGCTTGTATTTATGAACCTGCCGACTTGGGTTACTGTGTCTCGGTTGTTGGTGTTGCCGTTCATTTTGTACTGGCTGCACTCTCCCACCCCTACCACCCAATGGTTGTGTTTGGGCTTTTTTCTGGCGGGGGCGTTAACCGATTGGTTGGACGGTTATTTAGCGCGACGGCTGAATCAGGTAACGGATTTGGGCAAAATTCTCGACCCGCTGGTGGATAAGCTGTTGGTGCTAGGGCCATTGCTGGCGTTGGTGGAACTACGACAAGTGCCTGCTTGGGGCGTGTTCTTAATCTTGGCGCGGGAGTTGCTGATTGCTGGATGGCGCGTTAACCCGAATTTGTCTGGCGCAACGGCAGTCAGTGGAGCCAATTGGTGGGGTAAGGCCAAAACGGTGACGCAAATTGTGGCGATCGCCCTCTTACTGGCTCCGATCCCCGACTTAGCCCTACCAGCGGCGATCGCCTTCTGGCTCTGCGTAATCTTGACTTGGATTTCTGGGTTGATTTATCTGGTGGGGCAGGAGGGGTGAGTGGTGGATAGTGGATAGTGA
>CAZJZR010000026.1:0-15088 GCA_964550475.1 uncultured bacterium | reverse complement strand
ATGCCTCACTCAGCACGCGCACACGAGCCGCATCATCAAGCAGAACAGTGGATTCAGAGAGGGTATCGATAGTCATGGTGCCTAGATAAAGCCAATCTAGATGAAGTCAATCACATTGCAGTTTACCGCCAGTTGTGGAATTCGCAGTAGGAAAAAAGACAAAAATTGTGGGGAGTGGGGAGTGGGAAGTGGGAAGTGATGAGTGATGAGTGAGTGGGTGAGTGAGTGAGTGGGTGAGTGAGTGGGTGGGTGGGTGGGTGAGGGGTTGCATTGGCAACTGAGGCTAGCATTTCATCCAAATTTCATGTTCATTGGTCACACTGGTTAGTAGGAGCCTGAATCCTATACAGTCACGTTTCAGGCAGACGGGAATTGAATCTATGAGTAGCAGTAGTCAACCCGGTGAAGGGCACGATCGCAGTCCCTTGAACAGTCCCTTGAACAGTCCCTTGAACAGTCCCTTCAGCAGGCCCCTGCGTCTGCGGGTCGCTAGTCTATGCATCGTCGGCGCGATCGCCAGCGTAGTCCCAGCCAACGATGCCCAAACCACTGCCCCCACTGCTCCACGTCTGACATCCCAGCAGACCGTTTCCCACCATGGCAACTTGCTCGCTGATCGTCCCGCCGATCGTCCGGTTGGCACACCACAGATGGGGCTAATGGATCAACGGTTTATTGAAATGATGATTCCCCATCATCAAGACGCGGTGGACATGGCCAACCTGGCGTTAACCCGTGCCCAACATGCAGAACTAAAAGCCCTCGCCGTTGCGATCCAGCGCGATCAAACCCGTGAGATTCAGCAAATGCGGCAGTGGTACAAAGCGTGGTACGGCAAAGCAGTGCCGACCACCCCAGGCAACATGATGGGCAATCCGGGGATGATGGGCAACCAACCGGGTAGAGGTCAAGGCATGGGGATGGGAATGGGAGGTGGCATGATGCAGACGGATTTGGTCGCACTCAAGAATGCCAAAGACTTTGACCAAGAATTTATTCGTCAGATGATTCCCCACCATCAAATGGCGGTTCACATGGCTCAGCGGTTGTTGAACCACACCACTCGGCCTGAAATGCGGACTTTAGCCCAAGCGATTATCAAGAGCCAAACCGCTGAAATCGAGCAAATGCAACGGTGGCAGCAAATGTGGGCGCGGTAACCACAATCCAATCTAGTTCAATAATCCAATCCAATTCAGTCCAATCCCAATCACGCTCTAATCAAATCCCAATCACATATTTGCGCCATTCTTGATGAACGCCGCTTTTCAGGTGTTTGGCGACTTCAAAATAGAGGCCGCTGTGGGGTTTGCGGGGTTGGTGGCGCAGGATCATGCCTGCTTCTTTGGGGGTGCGATTGCCCTTTTTAATGTTGCAACGGACGCAGGCGGTGACGATGTTATCCCAGGAGTCGCCACCGCCGCGCGATCGCGGCAACACATGATCCAGCGTCAAATCTTCGCCGGTGTAGGCGCAATATTGGCAAGAGTGACTGTCCCGGTGTAGGATATTCCGGCGTGTCAGGGGAATTTCCTTATAGGGCACCGCCACATAATGACGGAGGCGGATCACCGTTGGCAGTGGGAACTCTGGATAGATGTATTTGCCATTATGTTCCACTGATTCTGCTTTGCCCTTGAGTAAAAGGACAACAGCCCGTCGCCAACTGGTGATGTTCAGTGGCTCGTAGGAAGCGTTCAGAACCAGAACTTTTCCCATTGATTTTGCGGTAAGAAATAAATGTAGTGGGATTCTAGCCGTTCACCGCTCCCCAGGAGAAAAGGGTTGCGGGCTGCACCCGCGTGTTCTTCCCGTGGCGAAACGTGAACGGTGAGGTGGGATTAATCAATAACTGGCGCATATCCCGTTAGGTTAACACACTCACCTCAGAGTCGCTAGGTAAACAGCTTTATACCATCCCCTTCAGTCCAGAGACGGTGGAATTGAGTTGTTGGGTTGCCACCTTTGTTTGGCCGATGCCGTTGGCGGTTTCGACTGCTGCCCGGTTGAGGGAGTGCATGGTGGTCAACACTTCTTGAATGGCCTTGGTTTGTTGGTCGGTGCTGAGGGAGATTTGCTGTCCGGCCAGGACGACGGTTTGAGCCGCTTGGGCGACGCGATCGAAGGCGGCGGCACTGGTTTCCACGGCTGTGACACTTTCTTGAACCGTGCTTTCCCCGGCTTCGGTAACCGCCACCGTCGCCTTAATTAGGGTTTGGATTTCCTGCACCAAGCTGTTAATCCGATCGCTGGATTGCCGACTTTCATCCGCCAGTTTGCGAATTTCTCCGGCGACGATCGCAAATCCCTTGCCCTTTTCCCCTGCTCGGACTGCTTCCACTGCCGCATTTAAGGCCAGCATATTGGTTTGGTCGGCCAAATCTTTAACCAAGGTGGAAATGGAGCCAATTTGCTGAGTTTGTTCCCGCAATTGGTTAATTTGGCTGGCAATCAGACTTACCTTCTGTTTCAGGTCGTTGATCCGCTTCAGGGCTTGGCGGGTGGCGTGGGAGCCGTTTTCGGTCAGATGCAACGATTCTTCTGACTCGATGGCGACCGTATCGGCCTGCTGGGCTGTTTTTTGGGAAAACACGCTCAGTTGATCCAAGGTGGCGGTGGTTTGGTTCACCGAAGCCGCTTGTTGGGAGAGGATGCGTTCCTGCTGTTCGGTGGCGGTGGCGATTTCGCTGGTCGCTTGGGCGATCGCAGAAATCGTTTGGCTGAGGGTACGGGTAATCATGCGGCTGATGGCATAGCCCAGGGGCGACGCAAGCAGCAACGCCAACACCAACAAGCCAATAAAGACCGCCTGCGTTTGTTGATACAAGCGGGCGGCATCTTGCCGTTCTGCTTGGGCAACCCGCAGTTGCAGATCAATCAGCTCTTGGATTTTTTGCGTCAGTGGGTCGATGACATCGTAGAGTTGGCCGTCAAATTGATCCAGTTTGGCGCGATCGCCCTGTTGCAATGCTTGTTGCAATGCCAAAATTTGCGGTTTCGCTTGCTCAAACAAAATTTTGGTTTGCTCCACCAAAGCCGTTTCTTCCGGGGTCAGGTTGGTGCGGAGGTAGGTTTGCCAACTGACATCAATGGTTGCCGTTGCCGTTTGCACAGCGTCCAAGGCGGCGGCGGTGGATAACCGTCCGGCATGGGCTTTGTTGACGGCATCAATCACCGAAATCCCATATTGATCGGAGATTTTTTTCAACTGCTCCATCGGCACGATGCGATCGTCGTAAATGGTGCCGATTTTTTGATCAATGCGGGCAAATGAATAGAGGGCAAAGCTGCCAATCCCAATCAAGGTGAGGGCAGGTAGAGCAAACCCCAGATAAAGTTTGGAACTCATTTTTTCCAAGCGCAACCCAAAATTCCCCAACATAGAGCATTTCACCCTTGGTGCTAATTCCGTAAGTTGAACGAAATCCTGGCTGGATAACGATCATTAAGGGATCTACAACCGCGTCAAACCATGGTTGAAACGTCTGTGTCTCAATCAGTTGGAAAATTCAAATCGTCACCACACAGTGGGACACACGGATAGATGTCCCCTGTCAACTGTCGCCTATGATTCGATCTTTCACCTGAACTGAAACGAATTACCAAATCGGAGGAAAACGTAACATAGATTACACAATGCCCGATGTAATACCAAATTTCTACGCAGTTGTGCTGTTTGATGAAATCTGATTGAAAATACAGCAAGAACTCGATTGGAAATAGTTGGAATACTTGGAATAGTTGGAATAATTGGAATACTTGGAATAATTGGAATACTTGGGATAGTTGGAATATGGCCGCTTGCGGTGATGTGGACATTGCTCACATCACTTGAAACCCCTACCCAATAAGGATCGTTCAATGATTCACTGTGCTGAATCGATATGAAGAGTGCTGTAATTGGAATACTGAAGCTGTATCCAACGTCCGTCCGGAGATGTGCTGAGGGACTTGCAAAAACACAACATCCCTAGGTTTGGTTGCGACAGTTAACACAAATTAACCAATGGCAATTTCCCGTTTTCCGTTGAATCAAGTGGCAGTGAAGGACGCGATCGCCGCCAACCCGATTGTGGTTAGCCGGGAAATGTTTGTGACGGACGCGATCGTCCAGATGAGCCGCATCCGTGCCACCGGGTCGATCGACGAGCCGCCGCTCAGGCTTGATGCGAGCTTAGGGACTTCGAGGATCCCACCTGATCATCATCAACTGGAATCTGCTCATTTAGCCGCCCGTGCCAGTTGTGCGGTGGTGGCAGACGGGGGGACGGTAATTGGGATTGTGACGGAACGGGATGTGGTGCAGTTGAGTGCCGAGCGGGGATCGCTGGCGGGGGTTAGGATTGGCGAGGTGATTGCTCGACCACTGATCACCATCACCGAGGCCGAACTCCAGACCTGTGACGTATTCCATGTGGTGAATTTGCTCCGTCAGCAGCAGATTCGCCATTTGCCCGTGCTGGGCGATCGCGGCCAACTCCTGGGGCTGATCACCCATGAAACCCTACGCCATGTGGTTGATCCAGTCGATCTGTTGCGCTGGCGCACGGTGGAAGAAATGATGATCAGGGACGTGGTGCAGGCTCCACCCACCGATTCCCTGTTAGACATTACCCGCCTGATGGCGGCACACCAGGTCAGTTGTGTCGTAATTGCCGAGCCTCATCCTGATGCCGCCCCCCCAAGCCGCGATGACAACTCCCCAGCACCTGCGCGAGGCGATCGCCTCGTCCGTCCCCTCGGCATCATCACCGAGCGGGACTTGGTGCAACTGCAAGCGTTGGAGCTAGATCTGAGCACACGCCAAGCCGCAGCGGTGATGAGTACGCCGCTGTTTTGTGTGCATCCCCACGACCCACTGCTGGTGGTGCACGAGGTGATGGAGCGGCAACCGATTCGGCGCGTGGTGGTGATTGGCGATCGCGGCGAGCTGCTGGGGATTATCACTCAAACCAATTTGTTGCAATTGCTGAACCCGTTAGAACTGTATCAACTGACGGAGTTTTTAGAACAACGGGTGGCACAACTGGAACAAGAAAAGCTGCACTTGTTACAGAGCCTCACCGCCCAACTAGAGCAGCAGGTAAACGACCAGACCGTTGCCCTGCAAGCCAAGGCCGAACAAGCCCGGTTAATCCAACAGATTTCCCACCAAGTCCGGTCATCGTTGGATGTGGATCAGATTCTCACCACGACGGTGCAAGAGTTGCGATCGCTGTTGGACTGCGATCGGGTGCTGATTTACCAATTTGCCCCGGATGGCACGGGCATCATCTACGAAGCCCTGCACCCCAACTTAACCGATCACTCGATCCGGCAAATTCCAGACTACAATCTCCAACTTGAGTCCGGCTGGTTCACCCAGGATGGCAGTCACCATCCCTCCCAAATTCGCATCCTCACCGATCGGGAGACGGAGCCGCTCACCGCTGCTGCTCGCGACCGACTGGCACGCTTGCAGATCCGCGCCAAACTCACCATCCCGATCAGGGTGGCCGGGGAATTGTGGGGGATTTTGCTGGCGAGTCATCGCGCTCAACCGCGCCACTGGCAGGACAACGAAATTGAGATGATGGAACAGTTATCCATCCAAGTCGCGATCGCCATCCAGCAAGCCACCGCCTACCAACACGCCAAGGCGGAATTACTGGAACGGCAACAGGCCGAACTGCGCCTGCGGGAACGGGAAGCCCAAAACCAAGCCATTTTGACCGCCATTCCCGACTTCATGTTTCGGGTGGGGGCAGATGGCCGCTATCGCGGTTGTGTCACCGCCCGCAACGCCATTGACCTGCTGCCCGCATCGGTGAATCCCGTTGACCAGTTGTTGGTCGATCTCCTAGAGCCAGAAATCGCCCAACGGCATTTACATTACTTAGATCTGGCCTTAACCACCGGAGCGTTACAGGTTTATGAACAAGAGGTGACCATTGGCGATCGCATTCAGTATGAAGAAATCCGGGTGGTCAAAAGTGGGGTAGATGAAGCGTTGTTCATGGTGCGGGATATTAGCGATCGCAAACGCAGCGAACAGGAACGCAACCAAGCCCTGGAAGCCTTACAGCAGAGTGAATTAACCAATCGGGTGATTATCGAATCCCTGCCTGACCTGTTAATTCAGATGGATTTACACGGGAATTACAGCCGGATTGTCGCGGGTAAAACGGTTCAGGTAAAACGACCTAAGACGATGGGGGATGGCCAAGAAGCGCAACAAGTCCTATCCCCAGAGTTGTTTGAACAGCGGATAGCGGCATCCATGCGGGCGATCGCCACCCAAGAGTTACAGATGTATGAACAGGTGTTCGATGTGGATGGCGATATCCGCCATGAAGAAGTCCGGATCGCGCCGCTTAACGACCATGAAGTGTTAGTGATGGTGCGGGATATCACCGATCGCAAACGCGCCGAACAATCGCTACAAGAGAGTGAAGCCAAGTATCGGCTGTTGGTGGAAAACCAAACCGATTTAGTCGTGCGGGTGGATTTGGATGGGCGGCTCACCTTCGTCAGCCCCTCCTATTGCCAAATGTTTGGCAAAACCGAAGCGGAACTGTTGAATCAGCCCTATCTGCCATTAGTCCATGAAGCCGATCGCGATCGCACCAACGAAGCGCGCGCCGCTCTCCGCAAACCACCCTACACCTGTTATGTGGAACAACGGGTGATGACCCACGACGGGTGGCGATGGCTGGGCTGGTCATCGAAGGCGATTCTGAACGACCAAGGCGACGTGGTTGCCACCGTGGGCGTAGGGCGGGATATCACCCAACTGAAACAAACCCAACAGGCGTTAAAACAGCTCAACCAAGACCTAGAAGTCCGGGTGGCAGAACGCACCCAAGAACTGCGCCGACTCAACAGCTTACAACAGGCCATCCTCAACGGAGCCGACTACTCGATCATCTCCACCGACCAAAACGGCATCATCCAAACCTTTAATGCCGCCGCCGAAAAAATGCTGGGCTATGCCGCCGCTGAGGTGGTGGGACAAGTGACACCCGCGATTATTCATGATCCGCAGGAGGTGCAGCAGCGGGCGATCGCCCTCTCCCAAGAACTGGGAGAACCCATCGCCCCCGGATTTGAAGCCTTTGTCGCCAAAGCGAGACGGGGCATTCCCAGCTCCGAGACCGAGGATGAATGGACGTACATTCGCAAAGACGGCTCCCGCTTCCCCGTCAGCCTCTCGGTCACCGCCATGGCCGATCCCCACGGCAATATCATCGGCTTTGTCGGCATTGCCAAAGACATCACCCTTCGCAAACAGGCTGAAGCCCAACTGCAACAAACCAACGAAGAACTGCGCCGCGCCACCCGGCTCAAAGACGAATTCCTCGCCAACATGAGCCACGAACTCCGCACGCCGCTGAATGCCATTTTGGGCATGTCCGAAAGCTTACAGGACGAAGTGTTTGGCTCCCTGAACGACATGCAACTCCGCGCCATCAAAACCATCGAAACCAGTGGTAGTCACCTGCTGGAGCTGATTAACGATATTCTCCATCTGGCCAAAATTGAAGCCGGACAGGTGGAGTTAAACCGCACGCCTGTCACCATCACACAGCTTTGCCAATCCAGCCTGGAATTTGTGCGTAGCCAAGCCTTTAGCAAACAGATCAAACTAGAGGTGAGCCTATCCCCCGGTCTGCCGGATTTGTATGTCGATGAACGCCGCATCCGCCAAGTGTTAATTAACTTGCTCAACAATGCGGTCAAATTTACGCCAGAGGGTGGGCGCGTGGCTCTCACCGTCACCCCCGTGCTCACCCCCGTGCTGACCTCTGTGGACAATGGCGATCCGGTCTGCGGCGATCGCGCCTGCACCAATCCACCCAGTCCACCCAATCCACCTGTCGTTCAAGCCACTGGCTCACCCATTTGTTGCCGGATGATCCGGTTCACCATCAGTGATACGGGCATCGGAATTGCCCCAGAGCACATGGACAAATTGTTCAAGCCATTCATGCAAGTGGACAGTGCCCTGAATCGGCAGTATGAAGGCACCGGCTTAGGCTTGTCCTTGGTGAAGCGGATTGTCGATTTGCATGGCGGTCAGGTCGGGGTCACCAGTCAGGTTGGGGTCGGTAGCCAATTTACGGTGGAGTTGCCCTGTGAGTCATTCCAAATCTCTACAGTAGACGGCACGGAACCGCCTTTAATTTCGTCAGATGATTTAGTATTAAAGCAAGCCCCCAGAGTCGCTGCACGAATTTTGCTCGCCGAAGATAACCAAGCGAATATCAATACCATTTCTAGTTATCTGAAGGCAAAAGGGTATGCGGTTGTAGTGGCGAATACTGGTCAGGAGGCGATCGCCCTTACCCGTTCCGACCCCCCCGACCTGATTTTGATGGACATCCAAATGCCAGGGATGGATGGGATTACAGCGATTCAGCAAATCCGCCTTGACTCCCACACGCAGACCATCCCCATCCTCGCCGTGACTGCCCTTGCCATGGAGGGCGATCGCGAACGGTGCCTCACTGCTGGAGCCAATGACTACCTGGTTAAACCCCTGAAACTGAAACAATTGGTCGCTACAATTGAACAATTTCTGTCAGAAACGGCCTGTGCCCCATGAACAATCCTTCCATTCTTGTCGTTGACGACGAACCCGATAATTTTGATGTGATCGAGTCCCTCTTGACCGATCGCGGCTATGACATCCACTATGCCGCCAGTGGTCAAGAGGCGATCGACTCCTTGGACTTGACCCGCCCGGATGTAATTTTGATGGATGTGATGATGCCCGGAATGAGTGGCGTGGTGGCGTGCCAACACATCCGCTCCATGCCGGAATGGAACACCACGCCCATCATCATCGTGACCGCTCTGACGGTACGGGAAGACTTGGGACAACTGATGATGACCGGAGCCGATGATTTTATTAGTAAACCGGTAAATGGGGTGGAACTGCGAGCCAGAATCCATTCCATGTTGCACGTTAAGCAACAACGGGATGAGTTGCAACAGTTGCGCCAGTTTAAGCAGGATTTAGTCTCGCGCTTGCTGCATGAGGTGGGTGATCCGATCACCGCCATCCTGGCTGATTTGGATACGATCATGAATCTGAACCTGTCGCGGGAAGCCCAAAAAGCGAAGATTTCCCTGGTGCGATCGCGGGGAGAAAAGATCCACGCGGCCATTGATGACCTATTGCGCTTCGCCAAGGCCGATCCCCAAACTCCAACAGACTCCGCCAATTCTGATTGAATCACTGCATCCGCATACCATCCATTTGTAACTCCATCATGTCCCAATTCTCCATCTTAGTTGTTGATGATGAACCGGATAACTTCGACGTAATTGATGCGTTTCTAGCGGAAGACCGTTATCACCTCAACTATGCATCAAGTGGCCATGACGCGATCGCAGCTTTGGATACCTTCAACCCCGATGTGATCTTGTTAGATGTAATGATGCCAGAGCTAGATGGGTTAGAAGTATGTCAACAGATTAAAGTCATGCCGAAATGGAAAGGCGTACCCATCATTATGGTGACTGCGCTGAATAGTAAAGAAGACATGGCGCGTTGTCTGGCCGCAGGAGCGGATGACTTTATTAGTAAGCCTGTGAATAGCGTGGAATTGCGGGCGCGGGTTCATTCAATGCTGCGAATTAAACAACAATACGACAGTATTAAATCCCTTTGCCAAGTCCAAGAACGCACGATTAGTTTATTAGATACAACATTGAATGAGTTACGGGGTAATTTAACCACCAGTTTGCCCCACGAAATTAACACTCCACTCAACGGTATTTTGGGCACCATTGGTCTGTTGGTCGATACCCACGCCGACATGAACCAAGCGGAAATTCATGAATTTTTAGGATTAGCCTACCAATCAGCACGTCGATTGGAAAAATTAACCCAAAAGTTTTTACTCTACTTGCAGTTGGAAGTGGATGGAAATCGGGTACAGGCGATCGATTACCATGATGTTTCACAAGTGAAATACATGGCGGAACATTGGTGTATGTCTAAGGCCAATGAATGGCAGCGATTAACTGATTTATCGCTGAATATCCAACCAGCAGAATTGGCTGTTAATTCTCAATATTTACAGTGGGTAATTGATGAATTAATTGACAATGCTTTTAAGTTTTCTAAGTCTCATACGCCAGTCAAAGTAACAGGAGAAGTGGCGGATCAGCAATTTATCTTGACCGTCTACGACGAAGGGCGCGGCATGACGGCAGAACAAATTACTAAAATTGGCGCGTTTATGCAATTTGAGCGCGATCGCTACGAACAACAAGGCTTGGGCATGGGGCTGAAAATTGTCCAAAAAATTGTTGAAATGTATGGCGGCGAGTTAACAATCACCAGCCACTATGGACACCACACAACTGTACAGGTGACGTTACCGTTGGCTAGTCAGCAATGGGATATGGGGGATGAGGAATTAGTGATGGGTCAGTAACCGTTCACTCCCCTGACGGGGAGGAACGGTTAGAGGGTGTTTTAAAAGCCCTATTTGATGTAGCCTTGGCGACTGAAGTCGCGGCTATACGGACAAAACCTGCCTACGCAGGTTATGGAAATCCTTGATTTTCTTCAGTCCGCGTAGGCGGACTATAGCCCGTTGGGCATGGCTTCGCTAGTGTTCACGTAGTCGCGGTTTTAACCGCCAGACACTTTTCAAACACCCTCTTACATGGGTAATGAGTAATGGCCCTCTAGGACTTTTCACACACCCGCTAACAGCGAGCTGTGATGCTCTAATGGTGCGATTCTCATAGTGCGATTTCAATCACAACTATCCGCTTCAGAATCTTTAGAATTAGAATTCCCTACTCATCACCCCTCTGATCTGTATCATGCAATCCTCCGCACCGCGTTTGCTGGCTCTCGACTTTGACGGTGTTCTGTTAGACGGTTTAATCGAATATTTCCAGACCGCTTGGCGGACTTACTGCCAAGTATGGCCAGTCCTGAATCCGCTGCCCCCAGAAGGACTCGCCGAACGGTTCTATCCCCTGCGGGCGGTGGTGGAGTCGGGGTGGGAAATGCCCATTCTGTTGCGTGCCTTGATTGCCGGGATCCCAGAGGAAAAACTTTGGCAGGATTGGCCAATCATTAGTCAATCGTTGCTGGTGGAAACGCGGCTACAGGCGGTGGCTCTGGGCGATCTGGTAGACCAGACGCGGGATGCTTGGATCGCCCAAGATTTGGAGACGTGGCTAGGATTACATCGGTTCTACCCAGGGGTGTGCGATCGCGTCAACCAATTATTGGCAGCAGTGGAGCCAGATCCCTCATCCAGCCCAAATACACTCGTCTACATTGTGACGACGAAGGAAAAACGCTTCGTGCAAAAGTTGCTGCACTTGGCTGGGGTGTCATTGCCAGAATCTGCCATCTTTGGCCGTGAGTTACGCCGCCCCAAACCTGATATTTTGCGGGAATTGCTGGCAACCCATGGTGGCCCAATTTGGTTTATCGAAGATCGACTGAAGACATTGCAAGCGGTGGAACAACAGCCTGATTTGGCGGCGGTGCGGCTGTTTTTGGCGGATTGGGGCTACAACACTAACCGCGATCGCGCGATCGCCCAAGCCAGTCCAACCATCCAATTACTGTCGCTCAAGCAGTTTGCTGGCAGCTTTGACAGTTGGGAGGGCAAGGCTGAGGGAGCACCGTGAAACAAAAATCCCCAATCACACAGCAGGGGCGAACACAGGGTAAGGGCGAACGGCTGTTCGCCCCTACAGATTTGTGTCGAAGTACATTTAGCCGCGATTTTAATCGTCACTCCCCCAATGGCAAAATGCGCCCATCCGCATTTATCTGCCCATCCCTGATTGCTGCTTGCGGTAGTATGGACATCGCCCACACCACTCAACCCGCTCCCCATGCCTCACGGTATTATCAGGGTTGACAGCAGAACTGTCAGAGGTGCCCCATGTGTCAATTGCTGGGAATGAATTGTAATGTGCCAACGGATATCTGCTTTTCGTTTGAAGGGTTTTGTGCGCGGGGTGGCAAAACCGATGACCACAAAGACGGTTGGGGAATTGCCTTTTTTGAAGGGTTGGGCTGTCGGCTTTTCTTGGACGATAAGCCATCGGTGAGTTCCGCGATCGCCAGCTTCATCCGCCAATACCCGATCAAGTCGATGAACGTGATCGCTCACATCCGCAAGGCTACCGTTGGGCCAGTTGGGTTAGAGAACTGCCATCCGTTTCAGCGGGAACTATGGGGACGCTACTGGGTGTTTGCCCACAATGGCGATGTGCCGACGCTGCCAGCAGACAACTCCGGCTTTTACCGTCCGGTTGGGCAAACCGACAGCGAACGGGCTTTTTGCCTGATCTTGAACCAGTTACGCCGCACCTTTCCCGACGGCAAGCCTACCATCGAAGCCCTGTATCCGGTGCTGAACCAGATTACTCAGGCGATCGCATCGCACGGCATCTTCAACTACCTGCTGTCCGATGGCGAGCATTTCTTTGCCCATTGCTCCACCAAACTGTGTTATTTGGTGCGGCAAGCCCCCTTTGCCGCTGCCCATTTAATTGATGAGGATATTACCGTTGATTTTCAAGCGGTGACCACGCCGCGCGATCGCGTCGCCATCATTGCCACCACGCCACTGACCGACAACGAAACCTGGACACCGATCCAGTCTGGAGAATTGCTGGTGTTTCAAGATGGTGCACCGCTGCGGCTGTAAAGGTTGGCGATTCCAGGCGGATTACAGCGGTTGCCGATAGCGGCCATAACAACCCGTCATCACCCGCAGCACCACTTGTTTGAACAGGGGTACCGTTTGCAAAATCCCCAACCCCAATCGCCGCAGCCACACCAGCGGCAGCCAATGGTTAGAGAACAGCCGCACTAGAACATCGGTGACGGCTAGGATGAGTAGATTATTGCGACGGGCGCGGCGATCGTAGCGTTGCAACACCCGCAAGTCGCCAATGTCGCGACCGTGCTGATGGGCGGACAGAATCACCTCTGCCAATACCGCCGCATCGTGCAACCCCAAGTTCAAGCCCTGCCCCCCGACGGGATGGCAACGGTGCGCCGCATCCCCCACCAACGCCAAGCGATGCCGCACATAGCGATCGCACTGCATCAACCCCACGGGGAACAGGGTGCGATCGCCCTCCACCGTCAATTCGCCCATCTGGTCACCGTAGCGGCGGGACAACTGCTCAACAAATTCCGACTGCTCCAACTTCAGCAATCGCTCCGCCTCAGCACGAGGAGCCGTCCAGACAATTCGGCAGCGGCCATCCCGAATCGGCAAAATGGCGAAGGGGCCACTCGGCCAAAACCGTTCGTAAGCGGTGTGGTGGTGGTGTCGCTCTGGCTTAATCGTGGCGACAATGCAGGCTTGCCAATACTGCCAACCATAGGTGCGAATTCCCGCCGCTTGACGCAGGGGCGATTTCGCGCCATCTGCGGCCACGACTAAGCGGGTGGTGATGCGCTGGGGTTGCGGTTGATCGGGAATTTGTAGCGTGACGAGGGCGCGATCGCGCTCATACTCCACATCCGTCACCGTAGCCGGACACAGGCGGGTAATTTGTCCGCCATTTTCCGCCAATCCAGACTCCAAGCCATCCAGCAACACCCGATGTTCCGCCACATAACCCAGATAGTCAGCCTCACCCACCCCCAAATCCGGCGGCGTAAACTGCACCACTCGCCGATAATCCGCATCAGATAGCCGAATTTGGCGGAACGGGGTGACATCGGGCAACAGAGCCGACCACACGCCAATCTGCTCAAAAATCTGCGCCGATCGCGGCGAAATGTTGTACGCTTGTCCCCGATTAGCGGCAAAGGAGTCTCGACTGGCTTCCACCAAGGCAATTCGCAATCCCGACTGCTTTAGAGCCAAAGCCACCGTTAACCCCACAATCCCCCCACCCACAATCACCAAGTCAAAGTCTAAATCGCGATCGGGGGTATTTGTTAGGGAACGACCAAGTTGGGTATCTGGAGTAGCAACGGGAATAGATAAAGCCATGGATCAAAAAATAATGAGAAATCAAAAAATCAGGTTTCAAATGGTGGCTATAACAAACGTCTCATCCGCACTTTGTCATCTTCGACAACGCTGAAATGTCCAGCCCAGTCATCTCGTAGGGCGATCGCCGTCACTACTTTTTGAGCTACGACCATACTGGAGGGGGCAGTAATCCGAAACAAAATAATGCCGCAGGGAGTGGGAAGTTTCATCCGAAACGCAAGCTCGCCAAAATCTTTGTCAAAGGTTAGAAGAATACGGTCTTCCGCTTGGGCGCGACTCAAGACTTCAGGATCGGAAATGCCAGGGGATTCGGTACGAATCCAAATCACATCGTGGTTTTGCTGGCGTAAGGCTTCTACAGCATCCAAAGGGAAGTTCTCATTAGCAAGAAAGCGCATAGACTAAACCGACAAGGCATAAACTTTTTCAGCCTTGAGCACAGAACTGGCATAGCTGAGACAGGCTTGAATATCTTCAATCTCAATTCCAGGATAATTACGAAGAATTTCATCGGTGCTCCAACCTTGAGCCAGCAAGTCAATGATGAATTCAACCGCAAGGCGCGTCCCTCGGATGATCGGTTTGCCCACTAGGATATCTGGGTCAAGGGTGATACGAGTGTGCAGATCCATAGGTCAGTCGGTGGAACTAAGGAGAATTAAAAGAAATGACGCGATGTGCAACTTGGCTTGGCCAACCCTACGGGAAGTAAGCTAACAGAAAGGGAGATGCGGAGATGCTGGTAACGACAAGGAGAACTTTCAGAACCCCCCTTCTTCAAGGGGGGCAGGGGGGATCGTAGATCTCTGACTGAGCACAGCGATCGCCCTGTACAGCAAGGAAACTGCTGGAGGCAAAACGGCTACGTTGCGAGACCTACGATCCCCCTTTTCTTGTATGCCCGTAGGGCTTTAAGCCCCCTTATCAAGGGGGACTTAGAGGTGTGCGTTACAGTATTACCTGCACATTCCTCAATGATTGACCACCAATCTCCTTAATGTATTTTAACGATTTTTACGGCAATCCAATCTTCTCGGCAGCTTGGCAAAAAACAGCGGTTTTCTGAGCCATCGCGCTTTTACAATGAATTTGTTGTCAGA
>CAZJZR010000025.1:0-15117 GCA_964550475.1 uncultured bacterium | reverse complement strand
AACAAATTCGCGGCGATGTGTAAGCCGTTCCCCATCTACCCCTAATGGCTTCCATTCCCCCCCCAGATTCCTTAGCGAGTCTGGGGGGCACTTTTTAGGAGCTGTTTAAGCTAAGCAATGCAAAGCTTATCTGCAAGCTGGCCAGTCACCATAGAACACCATGAGGCAATCAAGGAATGCGAATGGGGTTCGCCTTAGCTCACACCGCTCACTGTAACGGATAAATGCTTGATAACACCTTACTCTCGGGATTTAATGCGTCAATCTGTTGAATAATTCCTTAAAACTGAGGATTTTTACATAAGGTAGTCATCTGAGATTATCTCAACCGCCTACGAGTAGTATGGCTTGAATGGTTAACCCTATATGTAGACATCCCGTGCCATCAATATTGGGGGTAGCTGGGTAATCAACAAAACTTCAAGACTTATCAAATTGATTATGATAGAAGCAACTATACAACCCTGACATAATAGAACGCTCACCAATGCACTTCAAATTCTCACCAGACATTTTAAGCAGATTGGGTGAAGAACTTATTCCGAATCCTGACCAAGGCATTATGGAGTTGGTGAAAAATTCCTACGATGCAGATGCAACAGAATGTACAGTGAAACTCATCAATACTGAGGTGGTGGGTGGTTCCCTGGTTGTCTCAGACAATGGTACGGGGATGGATCTAAATGCGATCGCCGATGGTTGGCTTGTTATTGGACGTTCTAAAAAAGCAGATCGGCTCCCCACTACCTTGGGACGCTTACCTGTAGGAGACAAAGGCTTGGGTAGATTAGCTGCACTACGACAAGGTTCTCACATTACCCTAAAGACTCGACCTGCTGATAACCCTGGTATTGAATATTCTCTATCCATAAACTGGGAAGATTTCGCTCAGGCAAAAGTAGTTGAAGACGTTGCCCTCAATATCGAAAAAGCTGAAACGAAACAACCTCAAGGCACTGATACTTGTATTCAAGATTTAAGATTCAAGCTGGGTAAACGGGAAGTACAGCGGTTAGCCAGAGAATTATTACTACTGGCAGACCCGTTTGATAGTGAAACAGGCTTTCGCCCTAAACTCATTGCTCCAGGATTTACTGAACTAGAAAACCGAGTGCAGGAAGCCTATTTTGATGATGCTGAATATCGCCTCAGTGCATCTCTCGATGCTTACGGTAAGGCTGAGGCAAAACTAATGGATTGGAAGGGGGATGTCTTGTTTCGTGGTGATCTCCAACAGTCTGGACAAAGATCCTATAAAACAGTAGTAGCAACTCTTGAAGTGTGGGTTTTTGGGCTAAGTTCCCAAACCTTTTCTCGTAGAGAGAGAACAGCATCTGTTGGAGAGATTAGAGATTGGCTCTCAATTGTAGGAGGTGTCCATCTTTATCATCGAGGGTTGCGAGTAAAACCTTATGGAGATTCAGGTAACGATTGGTTAAACATTAACCTGGAAAGGGCAAAAGCAGCCGAAGAGCGTCCATCCACTAATACAGTGATTGGTCGTGTGGTTGTCGATGATCCTGATGATGTTTTAATCCAAAAAACAGATCGGCTAGGATTCATTGAAAATGAGGCATTTTCTGAACTGAGGCAATTTGCGATCGATGCTTTTGATTGGATGGCGAAAGTACGATTAAAGGAAACTGAGAAAAAGCGAGAGCAAAGTAAGCGAGACATTAATCATGCCGTAGTTGAGGCTAAATCTAAGCTTGAGGAAACGATCAAAGCACTAGAACTTCCTTTAGCATATCGTACCAAATTCCTCAAATGGGTTGAGAACTATGACAAGATTAAAGAACGTGAAACTCAATCCCTGCGAGAAGATGTATTGCTTTATCGAAGCTTAGCAACGGCAGGCACGACCGCAGCGGTGTTTGCCCATGAGTCTGGAAAACCAGTTACCCTAATTGAGAAAGCTGCTAAACGCATTGAAACTCAAGGGAAAAAGATTTTAGGTGAGCAATACATTAAGATCTTTGATTCCCCTGTAGGGATGCTCTATAAAGCTGCTAATTCTTTAAAGAGTTTTGCTAAGTTTCCTCTGCATTTACTAAAACGTGCAAAACGGCGACCAAGTACAGTTGATATTCATGCTGTGATTGATGGAGTAATTGAGCTATTCCAGCCATTTTTGGAAGAAGCAAATGTAGATGTAAAAACAGTGTTAACTGATGGCAGACCATTAGTGCGTGGCAGTATCGCTCTAGTAGAAGCAATTCTGGTAAATCTTATGACGAATGCGATTAATGCCTTTAATACGGAAGGTTCACCCTGTGATAACCGTCAAATCATGATTTGTACTGAACTTTCAGTGGATCATCTCCAACTTCGATTCCTAGATAATAGTCTTGGAATTAAAGGTTTAGAATTGGATGAAATCTGGTTACCTGGGCGAACAACGAAACCAGGAGGTACAGGTTTGGGACTGACAATTGTTAAAGATTCTGTCACAGATTTAGGTGGTGAGATCTGGGTAATAGCTAATAGTGAGCTGGGGGGCGCAGAATTTATGGTTAGTTTACCAGTAATGGAGAGTGTATGACAGCTAGCTTATTAGATAAATCTGCTGGAAATCTTCTAGATTCAGAAAGAGGTGATAAGAATAAAATCGTCATTATTGATGATGAAAAAGACTTTGCAGAAACAGCATCATGGGAAGTTGAAGATGCAGGCTACGAGCCGATTTTGATCGTTGAAGGAAGCTTTAACGATATCGATGATTTAGTCTTACAGATTCCTAAAGATACCTATGGAGTTTTGTGTGACCATCGTCTTGGCAAGTCTGGTCTTGCTAATTTCTATGGTTCGGATTTAGTAGCTGCTTTGTATGACCGGAAAATACCAGCACTACTAGGCACTCAGTTTTATGATATGGATAGTGATGTTTCTATCAGAAAACGTAGACATAAAATACCTGTACTTTTGAATAAAGACAACGTAGATTCTTCCTCTATCAAAGCAGGGATGGAGATTTGTTTATTAGAATTTGATGGAAACATTGCAAGTAATAGGAAGCCCTATAGGAATATAGTGAGATTAGTTGATGTCAACGAGGAGTCTGGTGAAGAGGTTGTAGATGTAATTGTTCCTGGTTGGAATCCTCATAAGGCTGTACGGTTACCATCATCACTGATTCGTGAATGGATTTTAGAGTTTCAACCAGAGATCGGTACTCGTCTCATTGCCAACGTTAATAGTGGTGCGGATAAACCCGAAGATTTGTATTTTACTGATTTTGAAATAGCACCTAAGCCAAGAGTCATTAATGGAATCTCCTGAACTAATTGTTCTAGATGTAGGACATGGTAACTGCGCGTTGCTGAGAGATCAAGACGGCGTGATACTAATTGATTGCCCTCCTGGTTCTGTATTACCAGAGACGTTGAACCATTTTGGTATTAAAGAGATTTCTCATGTCTTAATTTCTCATGCTGATCAAGATCACATTGCAGGTCTTACTAAATTGCTCTTGAATAGAGATCTGAAAATCAATAACATCCATCTCAATTCTGATTGGTTAAGAAAGACTGAAATTTGGGAAGATGTCCTAAGTGCATTAGAAGCAAGTCAGTATTCAGGGGTAAATATTGAGGCACAGTTGACAACTTCAAGTACAGGTCGTCTTGATGTTGGACAAGTAAGTGTTCAAGTGCTTGCCCCAAGTCCTGTTCTAGCGTTGTCAGGTGTAAGTGGAAAAGACTTAGCAGGTAGAAAGTTACGTGCCAACTCTATGTCAGCCGTTATTTCTTTAGTTTATAACACCCGAAAGATTGCCATTTTGGCAGGCGATTTAGATCAGATTGGACTGGATAATCTACTCAAAAAAAGCGTAAATCTACAGGCTGATATTCTGGTTTTTCCGCATCATGGTGGTAGACCAGGTTCTGGCGTAAGTAGTAAAGCATTTGCTCAACAATTATGCAATTTAGTGCAGCCTAAATTAGTGGTTTTTTCAATTGATAGAAGTCTCCATAGTAACCCAAATGATGAAATTATAGAGGGCGTTTTATCATCTGTACCAGAAGCTCATATTATGTGTACTCAATTGTCAGAAAAATGTTCTGTAACCTTGCCGAGTGCAATTTCCAACCATCTTAATAAATTGCCAGCTAAAGGGCTTATAAGCAAAAAATGTTGTGGAGGTACGATTTTAATTGAGATTGGGAAAGATGCTAATACTTACACTCCCTCATTCGATGACCATAGAAAATTTGTTGTTCAATATCCAAATTCTATCTGCCGTAAATCGCTGTCTGAATCATCTGGCTTCTGACATAAAAGTATTAGAAATATCCGGCTAAAATGTGTTGGTGCAGATGGCGCAACGATTTTCTGAGATAGTTCAAGGTTGTCTGCTACTGTATAACTTCAGTTATGTAGGATGGGTTCAGCGACCCGCAACCCATCATTAACTTAGCCAATCACCACAGATCACCATGATTGCAGATTGGGAGTTGCGACTTCTCATGATGGGTTATCCTACGGGAAGCAAGCTACGCTTTGGCTCTACCCATCCTACCTTCTGGTTTTAGAAAATTTACAATTAAACTGCTCTTGTACTCGTAATCCCTCATGAGCCAAAGTTTAACCCTGGAACTGAGTGAGCAAGTGTTTGTAGCGATTCAGCAGCAAGCACAGGTAATTGGGATTTCTCCAGCCCAGTTAGTGACTACCTTATTGGAGCGACAATTTTCACAAGCATTCAAGCTGTTTTTGGATGATGCTGAAAAAAACGTCGCGAGGGTGAAGTTTGAGCGTCATTTTGGCACATTAGCACTGGTCAGCTCTACAGGTTTAGACAACGACAGTATTGATGCAGATCTCGCAAGAGAATATGCCAGCACTCATGAAGAAGAATAATGCTCCTCGATACTTCTGGATTACTCTGTCTTCATGCTGCTGCTGAACCACTACATACTCATGCCTGCATTGCTTATCAACAAGCGACTGTGTGGTTGACCCACAATTACATCATTGCAGATTGGGTGATTGACCTGGATGGGGGCAGTGCCACTCGCAGTAACCGCAGCCAATTCATCAAGCGCATGGTGCAGTTAGCACAGACGATTGAGGTGCGAATTCGGTTGGTCTACTATCCGCCCTACCATAGTAAGTACAATCCCATAGAACGCTGTTGGGCGGTGCTAGAAAATTACTGGAATGGAGCCATTTTAGATTCGATTACAGCGGCAGTTAGATGGGCGAGTCACATGACCTGGAAAGGCATTGCGCCAATTGTTCACCGGGTTGAGACTACCTATCAAACCGGAGTGAAGGTCTTGAAAGAGGAGTTGGAACAGTACACACCCTTTTGGCATCGGTCAGAAACACTACCCAAATGGGACATCATGATTCTCCCCAACTAATGGGTATCTTATTTTCCCGCACATCCCTTAATTGAAAGAATTGAAAGGATACTCTATGGGCACACGTCAGTTTTTACAGCTTTCTGGGTTCACTAGAGCCGACCGAATTCAGATGACTGATCAAGTCAGCGAGGCGATTAACCAAGCAGGAGCGTGGATCACCGACTTTCATCTCTACTCGAATCTGTTGATTTGCATCAACTTTGAAGTGTCGGTTGTCGATTTAATCCAACTTGCCGCACTACTGCAAGCAACTGCAAGCAACGGGTTTGCATTTAAGCCAAGAAAGCTTAGAACAACTCATCCCTGCAAATATTGTTCTTCAACCTGATTGCGGTTGCAAAACTACCACACGACATAATTCCAAACCATCTCCGCTATAACCTGAATGTGTCGAAACGATGGTCAAGCCATAGTCTGTTAATTCTTGGTTAATCCAGCCTTGAGTTAAATCATCACCACAACTGCGATATTGAGAAATGATCAATCAACCGTCTTCGGCAACAACATCAGCCAATAGTCTTTCGACAAACCGTTTGCGATAATTGCGTGGCACATAATCGAGTTCAGTTCGCACATAATCAAAGCATTGCGGTGGAGTCCAGTCCCAAGCGTTGCCGCAATAAATATTGCCAGAACTATTACCGAACGAATGTAGCCGTTGTCGCGCTAAATCAACCAGTTGGGCTGAATAGTCTAAACCGTAAGGTGTAATTTCAATTCCCTTTAAAGTTACCCAAGCCACCAAACATTCCAGCAAGTACCCATTCGCACACCCAATATGAAGATAGGTGCCCGATCGCTGCACTGGTTCGATATTAGCGATGCGGAGTCGTGTCCAATCCTCAAACGTTCCATGCTTACCAGATTGCTGCCAAGCGGTAAGGGACGCGACGTAGGCTGTTTCCAACGTTTGTTTAACATCGGCGAACCAAGTTAGTAAATCTGCCAATGCTACATCGTCAAAGACAAACCCACATGGACACTGCTTGATCGACTCTATGACCAGTTGCAAGCACTGAGGACATCGCATCACAAATCACCCTGTCGGGCACCCGACCAAAGCTGGCTACCTCGTTGGTTCAAGGATTGGTTATAAGCCAAATATCCTGATAACTCACAAGGGACAGCGTTTCTCAGTTCAATTCAGTACAAACAAGGGGCTTAAGCCCTTTGCTCTAGGACGTTATACAGGCATGGCAGGCTCCACTAGTTCTGCATCCTGGGTTGATCCTGATGGGATTGGCAATGGGGTACCGATCGGTTCCGCCTCCAACTGTTTTTGTTGGATGGTGGCGAGTTGAGAGCGCAACTGTTGCCGGACCTCATGGCGATAGCTGAAGAAATGTTCCCCCGCACCGAGGGCAATGAAATAGTCAAATAGCAACCGGGGTTTGAGGATGGCTATCACCAGCAATTGCCACCAGAACCGGAAGCGGGTGGAACGCACCACCCCTTGCCGCCAACAGATGGCGAGGAATAGGCGCAATTCTGTCCCAGTCAGGGGGCGATCGCTGTTGCCGCGCCAGCCATTCATCATCCGAAAGTGATGGAAGGTGCGCTTCAGGTAGGGCATGGGGGAATAAATGTGCCAGAAAGCATCAATATATTCAGCGGCAATCTCCTCTACAGGTCGAGTGGGGACAAAATTCATAATCGCCCCTTGGTGGAACGTCCCAAACCCATCCAACAACCGTCCTTCTTGCTCCAACCGTTGCCACATCGCCGTATTCTGTAAGGCGTGCAGCAAACTGAACTGGCACTGGGGAATGCCCGTATCTTCAATGAATGCCTGAATCCGTTGGCCTGCGCCGGGTCGCTCGTTGTCAAACCCCATGATGAAGCCTGACATAATTTGCAGTCCGGCACGGGTAATCTTGTGGCAGGAGTCAATCAACGACTGGCGCGTATTTTGGACTTTGTGAATCCCCATCAGGCTTTCCACATCCGGTGTTTCGATGCCCATAAACACCATGGTGAATCCCGCTTTCACCAATAACTCCAGCAGTTCATCATCTTCCGCTAAATTCAGCGACGCTTCCGTTAACAAAATGAACGGATAGTTGTGGCTTTCCATCCACGGGATCAACGCCCGCAGGAACAACTTGGCATTGCGCTTATTGCCGATGAAGTTGTCATCCACCACAAATACATAGCGTCGCCAGCCCATCTGATACAGCACGTCAAACTCCGCCAGCATTTGTTCTGGGGTTTTGGTGCGGGGTTTGCGACCGTAGAGGTTGATGATGTCGCAGAATTCGCACTGGAAGGGACAGCCGCGCGAAAACTGCACCGTGATCGCCATGTAGGCATTCAAGTCCAGCAAATCAAACCGGGGGATGGGGGTTTGGGTGACATCCGGTTTCTCAGCCGAGCGGAAAATTCCCGTCTCGTCCCCCCGCTCCAAGGCTTGCAAAAACTGGGGAATCGTGTGTTCGCCTTCATCCAAAATCAAATAATGGGCACCGGATTCCAGTGCAAAGTCGGGGACGGAGGTGGGGAAGGGACCGCCCACGGCGACTTTTTTGCCCAACCGTACTGCCTTTTGGATCAAGGCTCGAAAGTCCTCTCGTTGGATGATCATGGCGGAGATGATCACGAGGTCGCACCACTCCCAGTCGGCTGCGGTTTCGCAAGTGACGTTGCGATCGAACAATCGCAGTTCCCACTCTGGAGGCAACATGGCCGCCACGGTGATTAAGCCCAAGGGTGGATTGGTCGAGTGCAACCCTGCCAAGTGCAGCGTTTCCCGATACGACCAAAAAGAATTGGGCATGATTGGCCAAAACAGTAATGCTTTCATCATCACCTCTGAGGATGGCGAACTGACATGCCCCCCAAATTAGCGAATGGATATAAAGGAATTAGGCAGCGTCAACCGAATCGAGATGGAGCAAATTAGCGGACGTGGGGGCTTCAGCAGAATGGAGCAATTATCACCGAGTCATCTCAAAATGAAAACAATCGTTAATATTTTTTCAACAAAACATTACAGATACAAATATATGTAATTTCAACGTTGCGTGCGCCCAACCTCTGGCTGGCAACGCTCGGCGAAAATCAGTTAACGCTCTTTACTGCAATATTGACAATTTCCACAACAGCCTGTTACATTTATTTACATAAAGACACAAAAGTTTAGGAGGCTACGGCCATGATGACCATCGTAATTGCTCTCTTCATCATGGGATGGGTTGCTGCGGCGGTACTGGGCACCCAAGCCTATTTCCTGGGTGAACAAACCAAGCCCATTCACGCCCGTAACTGGAACTCTGCATCCTTCGAGACTCTGGCAGAGTCAATTACAGGTAAGGCGATTGACTACGATACCCGCACGCCTTCCGATGATGTGCTGGCGGCTTATGCCAGTGGTGGGTTAAACGGTTAATTCTGCGACTTTATTTATTCTGCAACTCCACTCATTCTGCAACTCTAGGTTCCAAACGCTGCATCGTTTGAGTTTGGCTAGCTAATTGTTCCATGCTTCTCCTGATGGCACCCGCAAGGGTGCTTTTTTTTTGGCAGGTCATAAAGCCGGTCATAACAAAACCGCCCCGAAAAGATGACCTTTCGGGGCGGTTTAAGTAATTGATTGAAGCTAACCGCTCACTTCCCCAAGGGAGAGGTGAATGGTTACGATTGAAGAATTTGGTTTAGAAATTCATCTCAGCCGCTTGGACTTTTTCCACCTGTTTCTTCTTCAGCACCAGGAGAATTTGCGCCATTACCGCGATCGCGAAGAAGGCCATCAGACCCTGGATGCGACCAGCACTTTGCAGCACAATTTCCACATCCTTTTGACCAAAGCCACCCACGTTGGGGTTATTGGTCAGCAGTTGACGCGCCTTCACTTCATCGCCTTCGGACACAATCAGTTGCGGGCCAGGAGGAATGGTTTGGGTGACGGTTGTGCCGGACTCGGTTTGGATGGTCACTTCAGAGCCACCATTATCGGTTGCGGTGATCTTGGTGATGGTGCCAGCGGCGGGCGCGTCATAGGAGTTGTTGTTGCTCTTTTCGCCCGTCGGGTACACCTGACCACGACCCCGGTTACCACCAACGTGGATGGGGTACTTGCCAAAGTGGATGTTCTTGTCGGTGGCGGGGTCGGGAGACAGGATGGGGAACACCAGTTCCTTATACTGCTCACCGGGCAGGGGGCCAACGATTAGAATATTTTGCTTATCTTCAGCGTAGGGTTGGAAGTAGACATCGCCGACTTCTTCCTTCAGCTCTTCAGGGATGCGATCGGCGGGGGCAACCTTGAAGCCATCGGGCAGGATCACTACAGCACCGACGTTCAGAGGGCCTTTGCTACCGTCCACCTGCACCTGTTGGATGCTGGTGTCGTAGGGGATTTTCACCACGGCTTTGAACACGGTGTCGGGTAACACCGCTTGGGGAACTTCGACTTCCACAGGCTTACTGGCGAGGTGGCAGTTGGCGCACACAATCCGGCCAGTGGCTTCGCGGGGACTCGCGTAGTTTTGCTGCGCCCAGAAAGGATAGGCGGCAGCGGGTTGGGGGAAGGCGAGGTCAGTCGCCAAGAAGAGAGCCAGCGTCGCGATCGCTGCCCACAGTCCCTTGACCATCAGGGGTTGGAAAAACTTCTTCATCTGCAAAAGGATCTTCAAATAACCAGGTAGAACCAATCAAACAGCAATATTCAGACCAGAGCAGTCAGCAACAAAGGACTCCGTATGAGAGCACTTCGGCTGCGTGACTATGCCCACCAGGGTTCTTCACCCGTGCGGAAGTCGGTTTCAGTCCAAGGCGACAGCACAACCTTGTCATCCTGAATATCTGCGTGAGCCAATGCGAGGGACAGGGGAGCGGGGCCACGCACCACTTTGCCAGTGTTGTCGTATTGAGAGCCGTGGCAGGGACACATAAATTTGTTTTCGCTGGCGTTCCAGGGCACGACGCAGCCCAAGTGGGTGCAAACTGCATTGATGCCGTAGCTGGCCAGGGTTTTATCTTCTTGTACCACCAGGTAGGTGGGGTCACCTTTGAGTCCCTGGACCAACGTGCGATCGCCCGCATTATGGGTCGTCAGAAACTCACTGACCTTTACGTCTTTGCCCAGCGAATCCTGAGCAGTAACTCCACCGCCTGTGCCACCGCTAGAGGGCGGAATAAAGTACTTAACCACCGGGTAAAGCGCACCCAGGGCAACCCCGGTGACCGTTCCGAAGGTCAGCAAATTCATGAACTGACGACGACCCATATCGGGTACATCAGACATACCAGAGACTTGAGCCATGATGAACGTTTAAGGATGTGAACGTTTATGAATGAGTGCAGTAGGGAGTTTATGACTGGCTCTAGGGGATAGCAATTTTGCTTGAATCGCCAACCGACGTAAACGTGAATCAGAAGCCCAATTCTCGCTGACGCTGGCTCTCGAATCGGATAGGATCGCTAGCGAACCTGGAGCGTTGTAAAACTGTAACCGTTCACTGCCGCCCAGAGGAGTAACTAGTGGGCGTAGCCCGCCACTCTCTTTACTGGGAGGGCTGTGAATAGTTACTGTAAAACTTGTAACTAAACTTAGAAAAAATAGACCGCTGGTGTGGAATGGATGGAAATCAACTACAGCCATGAATCACTGGCTGGAATTAATTCCCCTAAACCAATCTACAGAAGCGTGTCCCAGAGTAATTATTACATTTGTTGAACCCTTATCATCGACAAATCACAACCAGGTGCTTACTGTAAAGAAATGTATAGTTGCTTGCGGTGGGGTGAGCGATACCCACGCCACTCAATCTGCGACCCAGTCAGGATTTTGAGTCGGGATCTTGAATCAATCACCGTTGCTTTAATCACCTGTGATCTGTAGATATGACAAGTGCTGTAAATGGGGGAGTCGGCTATGACGGGAGAACACTTGCGCCAACTCTTACTGGACAAATGGGGCAGACCGTTTGATGTCCAACTGCGGCGTACCCAAGGCAAAGTGTTTGTGTTGATCATGTGGAAATACTTGGGGCAAGCTTCATTTCCCATTTCTGAACAGGACTACATCGCCCATTTAGATGAGATTGCCAGCTATATCTATGCCCTCGGTAGTGCGGAACAGGTGCAGCGATTTATCCAGGATACGCGGGAAAAACCGAGAGTAGGCAAGGCGGTGAGCATTCCGATTGATCTGGGCGATCGCGCCTCGGAATGGCAATTATAAAGTCGAGATTTGATCAAGTCGTAACCGTTCACTCTCCGTCAGGGGAGTGAACGATTACATCCAATCGAGGATTCAACTGAGTCATCTGGCACACAAAACCCCGTCTACGCGACAAATCTTTTGATGTAGCCCTGGCGACTGAAGTCGCGGCTATACGGGCAAAACCTGCCTACGCAGGTTATGGAAACCCTTGATTTTCTTCAGTCCGCGTAGGCGGACTATAGCCCGTTGGGCATGGCTTCGCTAGTGTTCACGTAGTCGCGGTTTTAACCGCCCCTCCCCCAAACGTGAAATACGCCCATGCAATGGAACGAAGTTCCAATTCATCCTGCCATTCAGCACCACCCTAAGGATTGACCTACCCAATTTATGAAGATTGTTTGGCTTGCCTCTGATACAGGGGTGACTTTCTAATTAATCCTGTTAAAATACGGTAAGTTTATCGGGATACCGTATTTTATGAATCCGCTCCCATCGATGAATCCTCAACCCTTGTTGCCGCTGTCCAACCCATTTCCCATGGCTCAATCACCTACCTCCTCTGAACTTGCCGCCGCCATTCCTCCGGTTGCCAATGCTGGCAATGTGAATGCTGGCGAGGCGGTGGCTGTTGTGAATGCGGTAGAGGCGATCGCGCCTACTGCTACTGCTGCCACTCCAGAACGCCCGTCCTCTACTCCCTGGTTGTTGCAACAACCGCTGCACAAACTCAGAGGTGGGCTATTGATGGGGTTGGGTTATTTGCTGTCGCCCTTGTGCTGGTGGAATGATTTGATCATTAACCTGCCCGTGGCCTATGGGGTGGGCTATTTGGTTAGTTTGGTCGCGCCGCAGTGGTTTGGCATCGGGGCGATCGCGGGTTATTGGCTATCCAACCTAGTCGGAATCGTGCTGATGCAGTGGGGGTTGGGGGATATGGTGCAGGGGCAAGCCCAGCGACGGCAACCCACCCGCGATTTGTTGATGGGATTAGCCACCTCAACGGTCTATACCGTGGTGATTGTGGCGGTGGTGCAGTTGAAGTGGTTGGATTTGTCGGCCATTTTGCCAGCGGATTTATTTGCCACCAGCCCTCTGAACTCTGTGGGGTCTGAATCTGTACTCTCCCTGCCGCAGATTGGCGATTGGTTCCAACACCTGTTGGGTTGGCTATAAGGATTGCCACGACTATGACCAGCGCGTTATTGCTGTCTGGCCTCAGCTTTGGGGTCGGGATTGTGGTGGGGTTAACCGGAATTGGGGGCGCGTCCCTGATCACCCCGATGTTGATTTTTGTCTTTCAAGTGCCACCCGCGATCGCCATTAGTTCCGATGTGGTGGCGGCCACGCTGATGAAGGTGATTGGCGGGTGGAAACACTGGCAACAAAAAACCGTAAATTGGCCAGTGGTGCAGTGGTTGGCGTTGGGCAGTGTGCCCGGAGCGTTGGGCGGAGTCGCCATTCTGCACACTCTGCAAGGTATACCCAACCTGAATTTGCATGGGCTGCTGTTGCGGTTAATTGGAGCAACCATTCTGCTGATTACGCTGATTGCATTGCTGCAACTGGTGTGTTGCACGGTCATGCCCAATCTGCAACTCCCCACGCTCCCCAAACTAGATTTAGACACCCTCCAGGGACGAGGGATCACTGTGGCGATCGGCTTGGTGATGGGCTGCATGGTTGGATTAACCAGCGTTTCCTCTGGCTCCCTATTCGCTCTGGTGTTGATCGCCTTTTTCCGCCTAGAAGCCAGCCAATTAGTGGGGACGGATTTAGCCCAAGCCGCAATTCTGTTGCTGTTTACCTCGGCTGGACACTTGAGCTTAGGCACGGTGGATTGGAGTTTAGTGATCCCGATTTGGTGCGGCTCAGTGCCCGGTGTGGTGTTGGGAGCGCGACTGTGCCAGATGATGCCCCAACGGGCACTGCGGTTTGCGGTGTATAGCCTGTTGGTGATGCTGAGTTGGAAGTTGGCGCATCAGGTTTAGGCGCAGATCTGGGTTATAGAGATGCGGTTGGCGCGTCCGGAAAATTTTACAACTACCAATCCAATTGCAATCACATTGGACAGTTGAGACATGACGAAATTACAGATTAAACCGTCAAGCGGGCTGGTGGAGCGGGGCAGGAATTTGGTGCAGTGGGATGGGGGGGCACTGCAACCAAGGCTGATTGGTGGGGTGGGGTTGCCGTGCATCGGCTTTGCGGGGTTGGCTCTGGCCATTCACCGCGATCGCGGCGGTTTACCTTGGGATATAACCATTTTGCAGACGCTGCACCGCTGGGGACATCCCGATCTGGAGCAGGTAGCCCAAATCTTGACTCAGTTAGGCGTGATTTGGGGCATCCTCCCGGTTGCGCTGGTGGTGGGGACGATCTTGGTGCAACGACAGGCTTGGCGATCGCTGGCCTACCTGATCGTCACCCTAATCAGCACGGTGGGACTGAACTGGGCGGCAAAGGCACTTTTCCAGCGACAACGCCCCCATCTGTGGGCGTATACGCTGCGAGTATCGGACTATGCCTTTCCCAGCGGCCATGCCATGTTTAGCACGGCCTTGGTGATGGTGTTATTGATTCTGGCCTGGAAGACGCGCTGGCGATGGCTGGTCGCCATTGGTGGAGGGCTATTTGTGGGGATGATTGGCTGGACGCGGGTTTATTTGGGCGTGCATTATCCCAGTGACGTGTTGGCCGGATGGTTGTTGTCCACGGCGTGGGCGATCGCCCTGGGATGGCTCTTCCAACTACCACCGTTCCAACCGCCAGTTAATCCTCATCCCCATCCTGATCCAAATCCGCGTCAGTCTCTTCAGCCGTAACTTTTCCCAGGTAGCTGTTTTGCGGTACCAAGTGAGAGGCGCGGACGAGCCGTTTCAACCCACGGCTGAGGCGTTTCACACCACTGAGGGTAATCAGGGTCAACAACGCACCGATTAACCCCATTTCCCAGAGTCCGCAGCCAATTGCAGCACCCAAAGCGGCGGCTGTCCAAACGCAAGCAGCAGTAGTTAACCCGCGCACCTTGGGCGTTTCGTGGTGTCGATCAGGACGGGGACTTTGCTGCAAGATTAATCCTGCACCGATGAACCCAACGCCGCTGGTGACCCCTTGGACGGTGCGGCTGAGGGCGTTGGCATTGGCAAAGGACGAATCCCCATCCGCTTGGAGGGGAATCATCACGAACAGAGCTGCACCCAGACTAACGAGCATGAAGGTTCGCATTCCGGCGGGTCTGCCCCCTTTTTGCCGATTGATGCCGATGATGCACCCGACCAACAGAGCCATCGCTAACCGGAAACTAATCGACAGCCAATCGGTGGGCTGAATGAGCATGTGGGGCATAGTTGCAATTCCTTAATCTGAATAGACCACTCTGAATCAATGGCAGGGCTGCGATCGCCCGCCCTCACCGTTGGGACTGACGGACACAACAGTAAAATCTACGGCAAACCAATAGATTTGCCGTAGATTAAGTATTTGGTTAAATTCAGATTAAGTCAAGGTTAAAGAATCCAATTCCACCGCAGGTGGCTGTAGTCTAAAATAAAATGCAAATTGCTATGCTGAGTCGCAGGCTATGAC
>CAZJZR010000024.1:0-15152 GCA_964550475.1 uncultured bacterium | reverse complement strand
GGTTGATTAGCCCCTCTGTGAATTAGCTAATTGGCACGCCGCGATCGCCCCACGTGGAGAACCATTGGGAATAGAGTGTTGCTGAATAGCAGGATGAATTGAAACTTCCTTTCAATTCATCTAACTCTTAGCTCATCCCTAAATTCAGCAACGCCGGGAATAGTAGGTGGCGGGTGCTAAGGCTGTTCCGTAGCGAAACGACTGGTTTGGGCAGGCAAATCACTCATTGGGTCAGCGTGGATCATCGCTTCAGCAGGTAATCCTTCTGGTTCACGCTGGACTGCCCCTTCTAAGAAGTTGTTTGCAAAGGTTGCTAGCGGGTTGACTGTGCCTGCGGTCTGCCCAGGCAAGATTAACGGTTAACCCAGCCTCTATCCATGACCCATGACGGCGACTCATTACGGCGACCCATTACGGCAAGCTCAATTGAGCCGCAGCATTAAAGAATTGTCGGCCTAAGCCCCATGTCACCAAGACAATGGTTACCATGTCAGCAAAGGCAAGCATGAACATAATCAAGATTTGGTAGGCGGAGGCTTGGATCGGATCGATGCCGCCGAGCATTTGCCCACTAATAATTCCCGGTAAGGTAACCAAGCCGACCACCATCATGGCATTGATCATCGGGATCAGTCCGGCTTTGAAGGCTTGTTTGCGATACTCTGCGATCGCCTGTTCTGGACTCGCCCCTAAACTCAGGTGGGTTTCAATCTCGATCCGGTGCTGGCTGATGTTACTAGCCAACCGTTCCCCCGCGATCGCGCCTGCATTCATAGCATTGCCCAGCACAATTCCTGCCAACGGAATCAGATAGCGCGGGTTATACCAGGGGTCGGGTTGCACCACTAAGACACTGACATAGCTCAGAGTCAACACGGTACTGATAAAAATTGATCCCCACATCAGTGGCAATAGCTTCGGCATGGTTTTGCTGACCCGATTCCGGGCGACGATCGCCGCTACAGTCAGCATTACCGCCAACGCCGCCAACACCAACCACGGCGACTGAAAGCCAAACACAATGGCTAACACATAACCCATGATCAACAGTTGCAGCGTGGTGCGCCCAGTCGCTAAAGCCAGTTGGTACTCCAACCCCAACCGATGCCAAGCAGAGATGCCAATGGTGATGGCCATTAACCCTGCCGCGATCGCTAACTGCCCCCAATTGAGCGTAATCAATTCCATCCCAAACTGGCTCTGCTTGCTATGTTGTTCAACTTAAACCATTTCGGTTCTATTGTGTGAAAATGCAACAGCCCGGTGGTTCTGGAACATCCAGAATGACCACCGGGCTGCTGAATGAGTATCAGCTAGAACCTATTTAGGCTTCGCTGGGGCAGGCTTGGCTGGAGCGGGTTTCGTGCCAGAGGGATTGGGTTTGGCGTTGGGCGATGCGGCAGGTTGGGGACGGGGGGCACCTTGACCACCACCGGAGAGGGTTCGCACAAAGTCAATCGACTCTTGGGGCGGCACCAATACGAGCTGAGAACCCAATTCCTTGAAGAAG
This sequence comes from uncultured bacterium, assembly GCA_964550475.1. Classification (GTDB taxonomy): domain Bacteria; phylum Cyanobacteriota; class Cyanobacteriia; order CAIUCS01; family CAIUCS01; genus CAIUCS01. The sequence continues at coordinate 13,642 of CAZJZR010000024.1, read as the reverse complement.
GGGACATCCTTATTGAACTGGGCATCGGCTTCATTTTCCCAGCCATACAGCACCCCTTCCAGTGGCAAGGGGAAGGGCTGAATCTGCACCGTCGCTGCCTGTTGGGGTTGTTGCTTCTTAAACTGGTCAATCATGTTCTGCATGTCCTCTTTCTTGAAGAACAGAGGAATCACAGACCGTTCACCTTGGCGAATGGCCAGGGGGAACCGTTGATTGCTAGGCCCCGCCAAGGCAAAGAACAAGGGCGTGCCTTGGAACTGTTCCGGCTTCGCACCCTGTTGTTTGATCATCTCGCGAGCCGAAACCACTTGGCTTTGCATCGGTACATACTCGAACTCCAAGCGTTCGGGTTTACCCTTACCTTTCTGACGAATCTCAAACACTTCCGCCATCGAAATCGGCACAACCTTCACATTCTTAGCCAGTTCAGGATTCCTGGTTTTGAGTGTATCCAAGAAAGATTGAGCATCCGTGCGACCAATGAAAATCGGCGAGACGGGGGGACGATTTTCACCTTGGCGAGGGTTCGCCGCTAAGGGCACCCCTTGTTCATTTGTGATGGTAAACACCGGAATCACCCGGAGTCGTTCCAGAATTTGTGCAGCAGGCAGAGCCAATGCTTGAAGTGTGTTGACCAAAATGCTTCCGGCCAAAACGCTGCCTACTAAACCAACTGTCGCACCAATACGACCAAACCCTTTCATAAATTACTCTGACCTCAATACGAAATACTGATCGGTTTAAACAATTCGTGAAGCCACCACTTAATCCTGTGCATTGTAGCTTCACTAACTCACAATCACCACACCGATAACTTATCCGAGAACTTAGCCGAAACGTGGTTAGAGAAGTTGATGTTTTGTGTCTTAACGATACTCAACATCAACGTTTCAGCTAGGTTGTTAATCTCCGCCTACAGAGTCTCGGTCTATCTAAGGAAACACCTAGACAACGATCTGGCGCAGGTTTTGTCCAGCTTTGGCTGCTGCTGGTGCTTCAGTTGCCGCTAAGTCATGCTCACCACAATTTGTCTGTCTAATGTGCCCAAACTAATTTTCCCGAACATTAACGCAACTCTCCCCACTCACTGAATCCTGACTGCTGCTAACCACAAAAGCCATTGCTACGGTCGATCACAGCCAGATTCGCCAGAATCCTCAAGCCATCGCCTGTCAATCCCACAATCACTGAATGCATCTGCCACTATAACGATCTGACACGCTTAACTGCCACTGTAACGACTGAGAAAATCCGCAATCCTTGGGACGATTGGAGGCTGAACCGCTTGCTCTGAAACCCTGTGTCTTAATTGTCTGTTCTTAACTGTCCTGTCTTAACTGTCCTGTCTTAACTATCTTGGCGTAACTGTGCCATTGGAGCTTGTCCACTTTACTCGCTCACTTTTGATTGGCTGATTGGCTCGGTTTATTTGATTGGTTCAGTTTATTTGTCCTCAGGAGTTGCGGGTTGGCTGAGCAATAGTAACGCTTAGACTGTGATGACAGCATTATTGATTAGCAAGTGATTGCAAATCTTGATTAAACCCGTGGACTGGCGAAATGTTAACTCTCCGTGACTTAATACCTCGTGACATTGTAAACCTGTTTTTAGCAGAGTGGGGAAGTCCGCGATCGCAATTGCCGTGAAACCGCATTTGCCGTCCGCCAAGTCGATCGCAACACATCAACAGCAATAGAACTAGAGCACCACTGAATGAGTTGCTCAGCCTGACAGGGCTAAAAACTCGTAAGTAGAATTACTCTAAGAGATGGCAGATGTTCTTTTTTATTACATAGCTTGAGCAATTTGTAAACGATACTGCATATCAATGCGTTAGCTTTTGGGACTCAAACCAGTAAGCACTTGTTCCCACCGAGAGGGCAAGTTGGCGCGTCTGATTGACATTACAGGATCCTTCAAGACGAATCACGACCTTTCCGACAAACTCGGATCAACTCTCCATCGGGTCAATGATCTATCTGTTATCTATCTGTTGTCTATCTGTACGATGCACCAACTTCAAATGCGCTAGTTCGCCGTATTCACGACAAGTTACTGGCAATCCCGGAAATCCTGGAAATTCTGTAGAGGCGATGCCTTTCCGGCTGATGTAGGGAATTCCATGACTCCAGTCAGCGGGGAAATGGGGATTTGCCCCTACCGACAGTGTATGGTTTTGAATGAGTCTACATTCCAGAAATTCCAAGGCTCAGTAGAAGGCTCAGTAGATCGAAAACATAGACATCTCTACTTAGTTTGAGGGTTGTTGTGGGGTCAGCTTTGCCGACCCCACAACAACCTTTTCGATCTACTGAGGCTGAATACATCGGTTTTCCTGCCGATTTGCCATGACTCGTTACCCATTACCTCATTTTTGTCTATGTCTCCTTGGCCTAGTTTGATTACCCTTGCCGCTTTGCTGCTTTACTTCATTCTTGGCATTAACGTTGGGATTGCCAGAGCAAAGTACAACGTTCCTGCTCCCAAGATGTCGGGCGATCCTAACTTTGAACGAGCGTTCCGGGTGCATCAAAACACCCTGGAACAATTGGTGTTTTTCCTGCCTGTCCTATGGTTATTCAGTTTCTATGTTGATTCTGCTTGGGCTGGCGGATTGGGTGCTGTATGGGTGATTGGTCGCATAATTTATGCATGGGGGTATTACCAAGCCGCTGAAAAACGCGCCCCTGGATTTGCGATCGCCAGTATGAGCGGGTTTGTGCTGTTTATTGGTGCTGCGGTGGGGATTATCCGCACCATTTTGCCACTCATCCAGTTGGGGTAAGTACGGCTGTTTCTTGCCGCAGTTGTTCAACCAAATCATGCAATCCCCCTTGGTTTAACCGATAGCTAAGGGGGTGAGCAATCAACCGGGCGGTACTTTCAAACAGCACCTCAATTTCAATCAGGCCATTTTCCTTCAGGGTCTGCCCGGTGGCGACTAAATCAACGATCGCCTCTGACATTCCAGTAATCGGTCCCAATTCAACTGAGCCATACAGAGGGATGATTTCCACAGGTAAATCAATGGTTTGAAAGTATTCACGGGCACAGTTGACAAACTTGGAGGCGACGCGACAGTGGGCGGATAGGTCGAGGGGCGATCGGTAGGGACTGGAGGCTTGCACCGCGACGGACATGCGGCACTGACCAAAGCCTAAATCCACCAGATGCGCGACTTGGGGTTGCTTTTCCCGCAGTACGTCATAGCCGACAATACCCAGTTGCGCTTGCCCATACTCTACATAGACAGGCACATCTTGATTACGCACCAGTAAGGCTTTGGCTTTATGGTCGGTATCCCAAATTTGCAACTGGCGGTTGGAGCTATCCAAAAAGGCACTAAAGTCCAAACCTAAGCTTTTGAGCAAGCGGATACTATCTTTCAGTAAGCCACCTTTTGGCAATGCAACGGTAATCATGGGTCGCAATCAACTTAGGACTAAATCGGTACACAAGTCGGCAAACAACCACTCAGTTCAGGGCTGAGGAAAAGTGATTGTCTGTTCACTATACCCCGCTATGAGCACTGGATTGGACATCCAAGGTAACTGCCCAAGTACCTACTTGTTGCAGAGGAATTTAACATCTGCCCGTAACGGCTACCGGGGGACACAGCACCGTACCATAGGAAGAGGACACGCTGTAGACCTGCAACTATTTACTGCACCTGATTCACCATAATGGACATCAAGCAAGGCTTTATTGGCACCGTTGGCAACACTCCCTTGATTCGCCTCAACAGCTTTAGCGATGAAACCGGCTGTGAAATTTTGGGTAAAGCGGAATTCCTCAATCCTGGCGGTTCAGTTAAGGATCGCGCCGCGCTCTACATTATCCAAGATGCCGAAAATCGGGGTGTGCTGAAACCGGGTGGGACGGTTGTGGAAGGGACAGCAGGCAACACCGGGATTGGGCTTGCCCACATTTGTAATGCCAAGGGCTACAAATGCCTGATTATCATCCCCGACACCCAATCCCAGGAAAAGATGGACTTGTTACGGACACTGGGGGCGGAAGTGCGGCCTGTGCCTGCGGTGCCCTACCGGGATCCCAACAACTATGTGCGGTTGTCGGGACGGGTGGCGGAGGAAATGGAGAATGCCATCTGGGCGAATCAATTCGACAATTTGGCGAATCGACTGGCTCACTACGAAACCACAGGCCCCGAAATTTGGGCACAGACGGACGGCAAGGTGGATGGTTGGGTGGCAGCCACAGGAACGGGGGGCACCTATGCCGGAGTGGCTCTATTTTTGAAGGAAAAGAATCCCGCGATTCAATGTGTCGTCGCCGATCCGATGGGCAGCGGTCTCTACAGCTATGTGAAAACGGGCGAGATTACCATTGAAGGCAGTTCGATTACGGAAGGGATTGGCAACAGTCGGGTGACGGCCAATATGCAGGGCGCGCCCGCTGATGATGCGATTCAGATCAGCGATCGCGAATGCCTGCAAGTGATTTACCAACTGCTGGAAAAAGATGGCTTGTTCATGGGCGGTTCCGTGGGGATCAACGTGGCCGCAGCGGTGCGACTGGCGAAACAACTGGGGCCAGGACACACGATTGTGACGGTTCTGTGTGACGGTGGGGCACGGTATCAATCTCGCCTATTCAACCGCAGTTGGTTGGCAGAAAAGGGCTTGGTTTAAGCCGGATTGCCCCCAGATGATCGCTGTTAGCTTGATTGCTCGATCTATAAAGGGTTGGGAAACCCAACCCCTACAAGTCCATCCGTTGTTCGGTGTGGAGGGGCGTGGTTCCCGCGCCCTAGATTCGGCTACCTGAATGCTTTCCGGTCTTACTTCTTCTCTTTCTCTTTCTTGCCGGACTTCACAGGTTCCACTTCCACTTCGGTCGGGGTGTGCAGATGGGCTTCCAAGAACCACAGGCGTTTATCAATGTCGCGGGAAATTTCGGTGTAGAGGTCGGCGGTGTCGGCATCGCCCCAGTTCCCGGTTTTGTCGATCGCATCACGTAGGGTTTTGCCATACTGGGCGAAGCGATCGGCCAAGGCGGCAATGTGGTCTTGCCCAGCGGTAATGTTCAAGGGATATTCTGGCAACCGCGATTCCTTGGCGGCAATCCGTGCTGTGCCCAAGGCCACACCACTCAAGGCTGTCACCCGTTCTGCCACCATGTCCACATAGCCTTCCAATTCGGTTGCCATGGCATCAAACAACTCGTGCAATTGGTAGAAGTTAATCCCCTTGACATTCCAATGCGCCTGTTTGACTTGGGTTTTCAGATCCAAGCTGTCTGCCAAGGTTTGGTTTAACAAATCGACGACCTTAGCGCGGGTTTCTTCGGCCAAATCGATCCGACTGGCGTAGAGGGAAGCTTTGCGATTATTACTACTCATAGCGGAAGATCTCCAATTGCAGGGGTGTATAACGAATGAATCAGGTTAATGAATTAGATGAGAGTGATGAACAATTTCACGGTTACTTCAACGGTTACCTCAGTTGATCTAGGTCGATTAATCTAGGTCTATCGCCATCGATTGTTGCGCTAGATCTGGAAATCTGTATACATCCGTAGGGATAGATTTTGTAGAGAGGGGTTTGAGGGTGTAGTTAACACTAGTTAACAACAGATGCGGCTAGTGCGCTGTCAACTTTTGTTTTTAGGGTCAACTCCGCAGGAATTACCCCTAAAAACTAGCTGTGACGCTTCACTTGTGACGCTTCACTAAAGCAAACTTAGGCCAAATGCATTTGCAGCACTGACCGGGGAGCGCGGCGAATTCGACACCGAATGGTGGCCAAGCCCAAGCGTTGGTGCGCTTCAAACCGATGGCATCCAGAAAAGCCATAGTATTGCCCGTCTACTTCTAACACATCAATCGGTTCTCGTAACCCCTCTGCCGCGATCGCCTCCATCAATTGCTGGACTTTGGCGGGATCGGTTTGACGCGGCAAGGGGCGACGAATTTGATTCAGGGGAATATCGGCGATTCTCACAACACCAGGCTCCTTCAGCATCGTAGAGAAAGCGTTACTGATTTTGGGCATCAATTTGCAGTGATACGAATTGCAATTAGCACCGTTGCAACGGTGTGCCAAGACATCCTGCAAGCCAGCAACGCGGTAGAAAACAGAAGTCTCGCAGAGGCAATCCTAGACATGAAGGAGTGCCATCTCCGCTTCGACTTCTTAATCATACTCGTTATGAGTACGACTTGCAATAAGTGATGGGTAATCGGTAATCGGTAATCGGTAATGGGTGATGGGTGATGGGTAGGGGATCTGCAAATAAAATAGCCAGCGTAGAGTGCATTGCAGCTAACAGCTAACAGCTTGCACCGAACACCTCGAACCTTGAACCTTGAATCTTGCACCTAGCGCATCGCGACACCTTGCGGCATCAGCGTTTTAAGCCTATTGCTGATGGAACACGTTGCCGGGGAACTGGGAATGATTACGGGTTGATCAAGCTCAACTTGCTGGAGGGAGGTGCAAACCAGATAGCATAAAGGTCTGGGGTGAGTTTGTCGGGTGAATTGCCCTGGGTAATCCCTACGTTGGATAGCGAGCTGTGGGCATGGAAAGGGCGATGCAGGAAACCATGGACGAGGCGGAGCAATTTCGCCAGTTGCAAGCTCAGTTGCGCGATCGCTGGCAAGTGATCGAAATTTTCGACAACAGTGATAACGATATTCTGGTGATCCCGTCCCTCAGTTTGGATCAACGGGAGTTACGCAAAATTTCCGGCGCGATCGCCTACGAAGAACGCTTGCTGTTTTCCCTGATCCGGCTGAAAAATCCCCGCAGTCGGGTGGTGTATGTCACATCGGTGCCCCTATCGTCGATTGTGATTGACTATTACCTGCATCTGTTACCGGGGATTCCGTTGTCCCATGCTCGCGATCGCCTGCTGTTGTTTTCCACCGACGACGCATCCCTAAAACCGCTCACCCAAAAACTGTTAGAACGGCCTCGGCTGTTAGATCGCATTCGCCAATCTCTGCGGCCTAACATCTCCTTTATCACCTGCTACAACTCCACTCCCCTAGAGCGTGATCTGTCTCTCAACCTCAACATTCCCCTGCTCGGTCTAGATCCAGACCTCCTGTTTTGGGGGACGAAGAGTGGCAGTCGGCTGATTTTTGCGGAGTGCGGTCTGCCCCACCCCGATGGCAGTTCCTTGGTGTGGAGCGTCGATGATTTGGCGATGGCCGCAGCGGAATTGTGGGAACGCAACCCCGGCCTCAGGCAAATTGTGATCAAGCTAAATCAGGGGTTTTCTGGCGAAGGCAATGCGATCCTCAAATTGCAACCGCTCCAGCATGTGGCACCCGGAAGCGCAACTTCCAGCCAACGGGCGGTCGCCATCCGAGAACAGTTCCCCTACCTGCATTTCCAAGCCGCCCACGAAACCTGGGAAAACTATGGGGCGCGAATTCCCGAACTAGGGGCGATCGCCGAGGCATTTATCTCCGGTGCGTGCAGCCAGTCGCCCAGCGTCCAAGGCCGGATTAACCCCACAGGTGAAGTGGAAGTGCTCTCCACCCATGACCAAATTTTGGGTGGGCCGGATGGGCAGATTTTTCTGGGCTGTCGGTTTCCCGCCGATGTCAGTTATCGGATGGCGTTGCAAGAGTGGGGGCTACGGGTGGGGGAAAATTTGGCCGCGAAGGGGGCGTTGGAGCGGTACAGCGTCGATTTTATGGCGGTGCGAGATCAACCCACGGATCCCTGGCAACTGTATGCGATTGAAATTAACCTCCGCAAAGGTGGCACCACCCATCCGTTCATGACGCTGAAATACTTAACCAAGGGGAAATACAACGTCACCAATGGTCTGTTCTACAGCCAACACCAGCAACCCAAATATTATGTCGCCACGGATAATTTGCAGAGCGATCGCTACCAGGGCTTATTACCCCACGACCTCATTGACATCATCGCCTGCCATCAGTTGCACTTTGATAGCAGCACCGAAACGGGGACGGTCTTTCACCTGATGGGCTGTCTCTCGGAATTTGGCAAGCTGGGACTCACCAGCATTGGCAACTCACCCGACCACGCCCAAGCGATTTATGATGGGGTGATTGCGGCCTTAGATCAGGAAACCCAGTAGCGGCGCATGGACACTTCCCCTACTTCATGGGTAACCAACCGCCAACGTCTGGGCAGGGCAATCCAGACCAATCGAGAAAAATCCTGATCCTCAATGATTTTGTGTTTGAACCGATAACCTTGTACGGGCGTTGGCCTTGCCTGTGCTTTGCACATAGCATTCCGGCCATGATTTTTCGGTTATTCCCTAACTTAACTACCGGAATGCTTCGCCCCTACGTTGGGCAACACAAATTTAATTAGAACTAGGAAAAATCATTGTTGTCGCATCCAAGACAGTGTTATGATGGTTAATCGCGTTGAGCTTGGATAGGGTATGCCGAAACTAAAAACTCGTCGGGCGGCGGCAAAGCGTTTCAGAGTCACTGGAACAGGCAAAATTATGCGTCGCAAAGCCTTCAGAAATCACTTGTTGCAAAAGAAAACAGCGGTTCGTAAGCGCAACTTGAGTCAAGCTGCCATCGTTGACGAACGGGATGCTGAAAACGTCAGCTTGATGTTGCCTTATCTCTAAATAAACGCATCTGCAAGTGGACGCACGCTAGTCCTGATCACCTCGCTGCTGGCTGCTAGATTATTTCCGCATCGCTGATCCAATTCCGATTGATATCCTTTCACAGAGTTAAGTCCGAACTATGACACGGGTAAAACGGGGCAATGTTGCCCGCAAGCGTCGCAACAAAATTCTTAAACTAGCCAAAGGGTTCCGGGGTTCCCACTCCAAACTGTTCCGCACGGCTAACCAACAGGTAATGAAGGCTCTGCGGAATGCCTACCGCGATCGCCGCAAACGGAAACGCGATTTCCGCAGCCTGTGGATCACGCGGATTAATGCGGCTTCTCGCCAACACGGCATGAGCTACAGCAAGCTGATTGGTAGCTTGAAGAAAGCGGATATCCAACTGAATCGGAAAATGCTGGCTCAACTGGCTGTACTCGATCCAGCCAGTTTCGCTAAAGTCCTGGAAGTCGCTGGGCGGTCATAGGTTCTCGCAGTCAGCATAGTCGTGAATAACACAGCCAAGCAAGGGTCACCGGGATCGGTGCCCTTGCTTTTTATTGGCATCATCTCTTCCGAACCGCTATCCTCTGCTCATATTTAATAAATTCCCCACTGGCAAAGGGTTTGAGTGGCGAAAGCATAGTTCTCATGTCTGCCAGCGGCTGTACCCATGCCCCAAAACATTTAATCAAGCGTGTCCTTAAAGGTGCTGTGCTGAAACCATTCCTCTGGGGAATTGGCTCTGAATTCCTGAATGAGTGATTTCTGTAGCTTGGTTTGAGCATTCCGTAACGAATTGGTCAGCATACTCGACTCAATCGGAGTGTTTTCATCGATCTGAAACACACTCATCATGCTTTGAATGCGATCGCCACCAAATCGTTGCAACAACGGTTCATCCAGTCCCCAATATGCCTGCACCGTTTTTGTAATCCCGCAGCCCTGAGCAAACACCAACAGAGCCTGATCCCGTTCTGGTGTGGGATAACGTTCCAATAGGGTCAAATCAAATTGCGGAATTGGGAATTGTTCCTCTGGGTTTGGTTCGGCGATTTGGGATGACAACGCCAAAAATAAATTCGGTTGGCGGCGGCGGGTGATGATGTTGGCTAGGGTTGTTGGAGTCAGGTGTGAGGCGGTGATGGTTTCGTAGGGGATCTGCTGGGTGGTCAGCACGTCTTGAAAGGTTTGCAAGGTGCTGGGGAAGTGGGCGATCGCCAAACACGCCGATCCTTGGGTGACTTTTTCGCCCAAAATTTTGCAGCCATTATCGACCTTTCGGGCTTGGGTCACCCAAATTAAATCTTTGAATTGGGGCAATTTGCCCGCTTTTTTGTTGCCAAACAACCACATAAGTTAAACCCACGCAATCGATGACTGGGCGCGATTAGAACAAACCTAGCATAGTGGAAATCCCCCAGACCTGGCCATGTGTGATGAGTGGTTTCCGGATCAGCATCGAGGGCGATCGCGTTCATCAGTTGGGTATTGCGATCGACTGACCCAGTGAGAGGGTGAACATCGTCGATGCAAGCACCGCCGCCACTGTTCGCAGATGATTCCACAATGTCCAATCAGTCAGATATCGGCTCCAGAGGGCAGCAGCTTCAGAACTCTCAGGCGTAACGGCAGCGAGGGCATCATTCAAGGGAATATTGCCCACAATGGTTACGCCGATCGCGCCAATGCTATAAAACAGCACTCCTGTTAGAGCGTAGATTGCTCTGGGGTGGTTCCACTGTGGCAAGGCGGCGATCGCCAGTAACACCCCAACCACGGCTGGCCCCCAAAACACCCCCATGAACCAGGGATTAATCACAACAATATTGATCGATTGCATCGTTGCGATGCCAGATGCAGGCGTTTGCTGACCTAGGGCTGGCATGACAATGGTAGAAAATGCAAAGAAAACACCCGCTGTCACTGCACTGCCAATGGCGGCAAACAGGAGGACAGGGACGCGAACCATGGGCGCAAGCACAACCCAACCTCCAGCGAGAGCAAGCACAATGGCCGGAACCATGACCGGGAATGGGATCTTTCTACGAGTTGAGGTAGCCATAACACGGATCTCCGATGAACTATCCTGCCAATGGATGACACCCTCAGCTTAGGAAAAACGCCAGCCAGTCGCTGTTACTTTCTTGCGTCACTGTCACTTTCTTGCGGCAAGTGTAGGACAGGAGTCAAACTCGTAAGATGGATACAGTCGGTTGCGGTCTCGCACAGCCCGTATCAGGATGTAACCGTTCACACGGGCGTATTTCACGTTTGGGGGAGGGGCGGTTAAAACCGCATCTACAAGAACTAAACCCGCCTACGCGGGTTTCAAAACCCTTAGTCCGCGTAGGCGGACTTTGTTTGTATAGCCGCGAATTCTATTCGCCCGGATGTATCCCCCAACTGTTGGATACGCCCCGTTCACACTCCCCCCCTTCTTCTTCCTGCTTAGCTATGCTGAGTTGCAAGTTTAAGTCCATCGTTATAAAGCCTGGCAATTCTTGACATCCATTTTGTCAGGGCAAACGCATCTTAAATGTAAGCGGCATTCTCTCGTTCCTAATTCCCAATGTGCCAGTTGGAAGTGCGGAATGTGGGTTTTAGCAATTCAAATCAAACCATCGAAAAATCAATACTTTCATAAAGGTCTGCAATTTGAATTTCGCACTCAACGGTACTTAAAGTTAGCGTGACAGTTGGGTCATCGTATTCTGAAAATAGCCATTGATGAGCAGCCGTTTTAACATGATGCTCAACGTGGATACGATATTGATCAATTAACAGATATTCCTGAAAACTGGGAATGGTGCGGTAGGCAAAAAATTTGTCACCACGGTCATAACTTTGGGTCGATTTGGATAGAACTTCGGCAATCAAACACGGGTTCATCACCGTATCTGTACGTCCAGTTTGGAGTTCAATTGGTTTGGGCAGAACCATCACATCAGGATAGGCGTAGAGATTGGTAGCGGGGATCCATAGGCGTTGATCCAGGATAAAGACGCGATAGGGTTTGGCTTTTAACGCTGATTTCAAGAGAGTAATCAGGTTGCTGGCAATATCGTTGTGATCTGGTGTTCCACCGGTCATCGGGATAATGTCTCCGTTGTGATATTCATGACGGATGTCTGAGGTGACCTCAAATTCAAGGTATTCTTCCGGTGTATAAATCTTTTTTTTCTCAAGTTGCATGATCATGAGATTGTTACCCCCAAGTTTTTTCACTGTTGATTAATCCAGGCCGTAGCCGTGGCTTCATTGGTTGCGTTGGCGTAGCCTCTCTAAAAGAGAATCGCCGATTCTACTACTGTTATTGCAATATTCGGGATGATGTGAATTCAATATTTTCGTATAACTCGGTCAAACAAATTTCAAAGGGAATTGATGAGAGGAAAATAGATGAGTCTAGATCGTTGTATTCAGTAAAAATCCATTTGTGAGGATCAGTTTTGAAGTATTGCTCAACGTGAGGAGTATATTGATCAATCAAAAGATATTCTTGGAAGGTTGGCATGGTACGGTAAGCAGCAAATTTCTCGTCACGATCATAGCTTTTGGTTGATTTGGAGAGGACTTCAGCGATCATGACGGGATTGATAATTGTGTCGGTTCGCCCTTGTTGTCGTTGGAGCGGACGGGGAACCACCATGATATCTGGGTAGGTGTAAAGTGTGCGATCGGGAATCCAAAGCCGTTGATCGGCAACAAAAATACTGTACGGTTTCCCTTTTAAGGCGATTCTCAAAGCAGCATTTAGGATACTGGCAATTTCGTTATGTTCGGGAGTCCCATCTGTCATAGGGATGATTTCTCCACTGATATATTCATTGCGGATGTCTGAGTTAACCTCAAGCTCAAGGTATTCTTCGGGTGTATAGATTTTTTGGGCTTCAGCTTGCATGATCATGTCAGTTCTACCCCCAAGGCTTCTAGCTGCTGGTTAATCCAAATCGTTGCCGTCGCTTCATCCGTTTCTATCGTCCGTTCTACTCCTGTTTTAGCAGGTTCTTGGTTCTCATTAATAGCGAAGCCATCCCGTATTCAGATTCAGGAAATAGCCTGCTGGATGATGTTGCTCAGGGTTTGGTGTAGGGCGGTGCTGTCTGCGGGGTTGGCTTGGAGGGCGGCGATGTCGGCACCTGTGTACTCTTGGGTGGTGCCGGGGTAGAGGATGGCGGCATAGGCGACGACTCGGTTACCTGCGCGATCGCGGAGGGCATCTCGATAGACGTGCATTTTGTCGATGTCAGACTTTTGGGAGTTGGGGTTTTTAGTAGAGGGTGAGGATGCCGAGGGTTGGGTCGTTGGTTAGGGTTTGGATGTTTGTTAGATGCGATCGCAGAATTGTTTCGATTTCTTTGGTGGAGCAGTTGCCTCGACGAATCCAGATGATTTTGGGTGGAAAGCCCCGCACAACGAGAAGTTCGTTGTAATCGCTGTCTCTGGTGACAATTGTTAAGTCATTAGTTTGGGCATAGTTCCAGACTTCGCGATCGTCGGCTTGATCCATGCCAAGGGTGTAAACATGGGTGGATTCGGGAAATAAGTCAGCTAGTCGTTCGACCAATCGGGGTGATAGGTTGTGATCGAAGAGCAACTTCATGCTTGCACAAGTAGGGTTTGGTGTTCGCGATCGGCGGCGTAGCTGAGGCAGGCGAGAATATCTTCTTGGGTCAGGTAGGGAAAATCTTCTAGGATTTCTTGATAGGTCATCCCGGAGGCAAGGTAAGACAGCACATCATAAACGGTGATCCGCATTCCTCGAATGCAGGGTTTACCGCTACGTTTTCCCGGTTCCAAGGTGATTCGCTCTTGATAATTCATGAACAATGAAATAGTTCGATTTCCACAATTCTAGCTGCTCACTAATCTAATCTGTTGTCGTCGCTGTATCGGTTGTGGTGGCTCAGCCTGTGTGCAAGGGAATCGCCTGTTCTAATCCTGTTTTCCTAAAACAGCCTGGTGGATGATGTTGCTCAGGCTGTGATGCAGGGCGGCACAGTTTGCGGGGTTGGCTTGGAGGGCGGCGATGTCGGCACCTGTGTACTCTTGGGTGGTG